>JBIIMQ010000062.1:0-10306 GCA_044337935.1 Candidatus Nitrotoga sp. | reverse complement strand
AGAACACAAGGTAGCCCAAGCTAACTTCCGGCACATGGTAGGTCGCCGAAACCGATTCACGCGCTAGCTCAATAGCGTGAAAAATAGGGTTCCACAGTAGTAGCGGTTGATATTCCTTGGGCACGACCTGAATGGAGAAAAATGCGCCGGAAATAAAAAAAATCGGCCGGGTTATCAGCGGCAAAACTTTGTCGGCATCGCTATAAATATCCGTCACCAGCATAAACAACATCCCCACACCGAAAGAAAAAGAGGCCATGAGTAAAAAAACCAACAGCAGGAGCGACAAGTTATGGATTTGAACTTCGCCCCCCATCAAGGCATAAGCACCGATCAAAAAAGCATATGTGGCCAGATGCACCAACAACTCGAGTAAGGCTCGGGCAATCACGGTATCAACCGGACGAATCGGTCGATAATTGAAAAGCGCGGAATTAGCCTCCATCGCCTTAATGGAGCGGTTGGAAATATCAACAAAAAGAGAGTTGACTACAACACCCGTAGCCAAAAAAATGGGAAAGGTGATACCTGGATATCCCTGCGCACCAAGCGTAGTAAAAACGAGTAGTAGCACAGTAATAGAACCCACCGGCTCAAGCAATGCCCACACATAGCCCAGCTGGTATTTTCCGAAACGGGTTCTAATCTCTCTAAGAAATAGCGCCAGAACCGCGCGGCGCATTATATCCAAACCACGACTCATTGGTTAATTATCTCTTGCTCAGGATTGGGGAAGCAAAATAGTAACATGCGCGCGAATACTGGGAATTCAAAACGAAATATATACGGATTAAAAAGCTCAGGCATCCATAAGAAAATTAACTTTTCCACAAAAACTCCCATGACACCAAGCAATTCGACACCCCAAAAAACCTCATACAACAGGCTTTGTCAATCACAGGGCGGATGAAGCGCATGAAACATGTTTCTCGGAATACGAGCCACAGGTAAAAAACGACACCGCCGCAAAGAATGACAAAAAAACGTAGGGATGTTTTGATCATTTCACCAATTTCGCGATTGTTTCAACGGTTCTGCCGATTTGCATTTCGCTGTGCAGGCTACTGACAAAAAATCGTAAGCGTGCAGCCCGTTCTTCCACCGCCGGATAAATGATCGGCTGCACGTTGATGCCGCGCTCAAAAAGCGCATTAGAAAACTTCGCCGCCTTGATCGAACTGCCAAGAATGGCTGGAATGATGGCGAAACCTTGTGACAACCCGGTGTCAATACCTGCTTGCCGAGCCTGATCCAGAAAGATGTGCGACCTTGCTTGCAACCGAACCACCCGGTCCGGCTCTTTTTGCATAACACGCAAAGCTTCCAACGACACCGCAGCCAGCGGCGGCGAGATGCCCACACTATAGACAAATCCTGGCGCGGCATATTTAAGATGTTCGACCAACGCACGCTCACCAGCGATGTAGCCGCCACAGCCGGCCAAGGTTTTGGAGAGCGTTCCCATCCAAATGTCGACATCCTTACCCGCGATACCATTGTGCTCGTGACTTCCTTTACCGGTTGCACCCAGTACACCGAGAGCGTGAGCCTCATCCACCATCAAAAAAACTTTGTGCCGCCGCTTGATATCGATCAGCGCTGGCAGGTCCGGGGTATCGCCATCCATGCTGTAGTGACCTTCAACAACAACGAGCACACGCTCGAACTGGCTGCGAATTTCGCTGAGGATACTATTGAGAGCGGCGGTGTCGTTATGCGGAAAACTGCGCCGGGCACTGCCGGCAAGCTTAATACCTTCAAGCACGCTGTTATGGATAAGACTATCGTGGATGACGAGGTCCTTCGGGCCAAAGAGATAACCGATAGTACTGACGTTGGTAGCATGGCCGCTTACGAAGGCAATGCAGTCTTCCACTCCATATAACTCTGCCAACGCTTCTTCAAGTTCGCGCTGAACAAAGCGCTCCCCGGCAACGAGACGGCTGGCGGAGGCTGATGTACCATAGCGGTCGATAGCATTCTTGGCTGCCTTATTGATCGCAGGATGACCGGAAAGTCCCAGATAATTATAGCTGGAGAAATTAAGGTATTCTCGCCCGTCGATATGGGTAGTCGCACCGGCAACTCCGTCATGGATCTTGAAGAACGGATTAATGATACCAAAACGATCAGCTGCCGCCTTGGGCACCAGCATTTTTTCATAGCCGGGATGACGGTCAAAGCGGCAGAAAGCATCAGGAATGTTGGAGTAGCTCACTCCGTGCGATGCAGGGAGTACTGCCGCTGTCCCATCAGAACTAACTTTCTTACCAAGGAAACGGTTGATCAATTGGTTTTTAGCCATCAAACCAAGGGTTGATTTGCTCATACGATCAGTCTCGCACCACGATGGAACATCGTATGCACATCTTCGGCCATACTTTCAATCTCTTCCCGCGTAACATTTTCACCATGCCGTTTGACAATATCTTCGACCAGCGTGTCTACAGTACCTGCTGACAATGGTGTATCGTTTGCATCGCCGAGCAGCTTTTCGACGATGCCAAAAGTAACTCGCTCGACAGTAGGGGATTCATTCAGCATCATAGCGGGCAATTGTATACTGAATCGTTGCTCCAGCCCTAGAGCTAACTCCACCGCCATCAGTGAATCCATGCCGAGATCGTGCAATGAACGGTTGGGTTCAATACGATCCAGATTAATACTAAGAATTTGCGCAATTTCCTGTGTAACAAACTTATGCACGATACCCATGACTTCCACGGCAGATTTTCCAGCTATGAGCGCACGGAAATCCATGCAATCTTCCGCGCAGCACACATCCTTCGCGTTGCGGTTAAGCTCGGTAAAACGCGCACTCGAAGCTGACGGCAGCAGACGAGACAAGACCGACCATTCGAAATTAGCAACGGCACACTGACCAACATCGAGTTTAAGTAGGCAAGCCAGTTGATCAAGTGCTTCGACAGCCGTGAGCGGCATTTTACCCAGTCGATGAGAAAGAGTATCCTTCACTGCTGCGTTGCGGGTGAGGTAACCAACATCGCCGATCGGCCCCCAACCAATACAAGTGGCGGATAGGCCAATAGCATGACGCATAGCCGCCAACCCTTCAAGACCTGCATTGGCAGCCACATAGTTGGTTTGACCAGGATTACCGATGGATGTGGTGACTGACGAATACAACACAAAATGATCCAGTGGAATATCTAGGGTGAGCTGATGCAGGTTCCAAGCACCGAGCAGTTTTGGACGCAATACGCCGTCCATACGCACCGCATCGAGGTTAGCGATCAGTGCATCGTCAAAAATGGCAGCAGCATGCAATACACCCTTAAGCGGCGGCAGAGTTTTGCGGATACGATCAAACGCAATGTCAAAAGCAACACGATCAGTGATGTCGCAGGTAACAACCTGCACCTTCACACCTGCCGCCTGCAAGTTATCAATAGCCTCTTGCGCCCCGGGCGTCTTCAAGCCGCGTCGGCATACCAGAGCAAGATGACCAACACCATGATCGGCCAGCCAGCGCGCGGATTCGAGGCCGAAGCCGGAAAGCCCGCCAGTGACAAGCCAAGTACTGTTTTTATCAAAACGCAGAGCAGATTGCGGTTCGGCTTGTCGTTCGATATTCGGTAGTATCTCTGGCAGATTTACAACCACTTTGCCAATATGCCGCGCCTGTTGCATAACGCGAAAAGCATCCATTACTCGCGTTGCAGGGAAAGCTCGCCAGGGCAACGGTGACAGCACACCTTCGCGGAACAATGCCATGACCTCGCGTAACAGCTTGGGCGCTAAAGCCGGGCGAGCGGTAAGCAACTGATCGGCGTCGATCCCAAAGTAGCTGATGTTGTTTTTAAAGAGGCGTAGACCGATAGGTGTGTTTTCAAAAAAATCACGCTTGCCAAGTTCGAGAAAACGACCGAAAGGTTTCAAAATATGTAGATTGCGGCGAATGGCTTCACCTGCAAGGGAGTTGAGTACTACATCCACACCCTCACCATCGGTGACGGCGAGAATATCGTCGGCAAAAGTTAGACTGCGCGAATCGAAAACATAATCAGCTCCAAGCAAATGGACAAAATCGCGTTTTTCTTCGCTACCCGCAGTGGCAAAGATTTTTGCGCCCAGATGCTGCGCAAGCTGGATAGCCGCCAAGCCAATGCCACCCGCAGCACCGTGGATCAATACCCGCTCGCCAGGTTGCAGGTTAGCCAAATACTTAAGGGCGTAGTAAACGGTAAAGAATACAGTAGGTACCGTGGCCGCAGCCTCGAAAGACCAGCCTTCCGGCATGGACACAACAGCATCGGCATGGGTAACAACATGGCTGGAGAAACATGCCGCGCCGAAGCCCATGACAGCATCGCCCGGTGCGTAGTCATGCACCCGAGCACCGACGCGAGTTACCACACCCGCGAATTCCAAACCTAAATTCGCGCCGGCAAAGCCGTTTTCAACAGCTTCGTCCGGCAGCAACCCCATAAGGTACATGACATCACGAAAATTGAGGCCGACCACTTGGGGACGGACTTCAATTTCGTGATTCTGTAAAAATCGTCTCGTTCCGGGTAGCCAGAGCAGATTGCGCAACTGTCCTGGAATATGAAAATCCAAACGATAGCAATCCGTCTCAATTACTGAAGTATCGGTTTTCGGCACAATTTCACGCATGACAAGGCTGTACCGCGCATCTGGGGCCAGCACGATCTCATTAACACCATCGGGTCGCAGAAACTCGTTTTCAAGCCGAATTGGTGTATCTGCCGCCTTTAGCTCACAGGCAAGGTCAATCAAGGTACACGGCAGCACAGGATACTCATTCATAACAACACGCCCCATACCCCAGAGCGCTGCCTGAACGGGGTTTGGCGTGCAGGTAGCAGCCGGTAAATTAGCAACCAGCGCACCCCCTTGAGTCAAAATCCACAGATGCGGCATCTTGCCGCGACCCGTCACCATGGCTTGCACCTGTCGAAGCAAGCCTACCGGCAGATCAAGGCCATTATCTACATCCGCCCCCCAGCCACGCAGGTAGACAACATGATCATCCACAGCGAGGGCGTCGTCAGTATTACTCACGACAACTTTTTGGCCGTGTGCTTCCAAACGCCGACGCAGATGATCGGCCATAGAATCCGAAGCAGCATCCGTCAATAATAGCCAAACTGCTTGCTGAATCTGCGGCTGGGCAATAATTTCGTCGATAGGTCGTTTGGCAAAAATTAGGTAGGAACCTTCGCCAAGCCCGCCGGCTGCAGGCTCTGTGACGAGCTCAATCTCATCAAAACATTCCTTTCGCAACGCGCCTTCCCATGCGTCCGGCGCCCGCAAAGAAGACAAGGGGTTCCCTTTCTCGCCACGATACCACCAAGCAGGATCAAGACCAGCTACGAAATCAGCGCTCCAGTCCGGATATTGTTCCGCGATCAACAATACGCCACCACAGGCCAGCCAACGTTTTGTCCGTGCCAAGGCGGCTTGGGGGCTTGCCGCACGATGCAGTACGTGGCGCAGGATGATAACATCAAAAACCTCAGGCAAAGGTTTCTCGGCATCGAGGTGCCATTCTTTAAAACTCACACCGGCCACAGTGATATTGGCAAGATCGTGATACTCGGCTTGACTCCGCTGCCGCACACCCTCATCGGGCTGAGCAAGCACATAGTCGAAACGATCTTCGTCCAGCGCAGCGTAAATCGCATGCGGCAATTCACTAGCGCCACCAGTGACCTCAAGAATTCTCAGCCGCCGGTACGTCGGCCAATTAACCGCTATACCAAGCAAGGCCTGTTGCACCCCAAACCGAGTACTAAAATAGGCCGGGTCAACGTCCTGCAGTGATTCGACAACTGACGAATGCCGAAGGGTATCAAGAAACGCGCGAGGGTCAATATCACCCGATAGCAAAGCCGACAGATGGCGGCCAACACGACCAAGCAACATCAACTGTGGCAGGCAGGCAGGAGCATCACACAGGACAGTTTGCCAAATTTCATCGGCAGCAGGAACATCTCCCTCCAACCGCCACCCCCCCTTTTGCTCGACAAGCAAATTATCCTGTTGCAAGCAATTGGCCAGCCAATGCAGGTAAGGCGAGTTAGTCCGATCAGCCAATGCTTCCTGCATCCATTCGGGCCGTTGCTTGAACAGCAACCCAAAAGCTTCATAGGCAAAGGAAAGTGTGAGCGCCTCACACAGAGGCAGGATTTCCATAAACCAGATTTGCCGCTTGTTCGTGACTTCACTGTCGGCAAACCAAGCATAAAGACGCTTGGCAAGTTCGGCCATCGGTACTATTTCGGTGACCAAACCTTCAGTTGGGTGTGGTTGCAACCGAGGTATAATCTGCCAACAACAAACCTGCGGTCGATTGCGATGCCGGTGCTGGAGGGGTGCGGCGCGGAAACGACAGCCGTAGGCAAGGGCAACCAGTTTCCTTTCTGCATCGAGAAGTTCGAAATCCACCAACACGGAACGAGCACTACGGCGCAGCAACCGCGCACGAAATCGGGTAATCGGTGCACTGCTGAGCAGACTCAGCCGCCCCAGCTTTACAGGCAGGAGCGATACACCCCGCCCCGCTTCGATGTCGTCCCGGAAGAAATCGACGAGTGACTGGTAGCAAACATCTAGCAAGGCCGGATGAAGGAGATAGCCCGGCTCCCTTGCAATGCTTTCAGGCAGATCTATAGTTGCTTCAAGCAGGTCGTTTTGAACACGAACGTACCGCAGACCTCGAAAGCTAGGGCCATAATCAAGTCCGACGGCAGACGCCAGCCGATAGTGCGTAACACTGTCGATCTCGCATGAAGTTGAAATCACGGTAGGAATTTTTGCCTCAATCGAACGTGCCGTCGCTTCGATCACCCTGCCGACGGCATGGAGTATCCATGCGTCCGCCGAAAAGCGCTGACGGCTACTGATCCGAAAACCACCATCGCGTGGATTAAGACTAAATCGCACGGTGCGCGCATGATCTCCATCGAAAACAATAGGCAAGAGAATGTCGAGATCTTCAATTACGAGCTGATCGTCTCCCTTCCACTCGCGGGCAGCAGCCAAGGCCATTTCCGCATAGGCCGCGCCGGGCAGAACGATAGCGCCACCAACCTGGTGATCTATCAACCAAGAAAGCGTAATGGAATCGAGGATATTTTCCCACCCAAAGTCAGCATCCTGCAACCGCCAACCGAGCAAAGGATGAACCCGGCGTCGTTCGATTACCCCGCAACTTTCACTGGTGACCGGATGCCAATGATGCTCACGTTGCCAGGGATAATTTGGTAAACAAACATGACGACCGGGGATAGGGAAATACATATCCAGTCGCGGTGTTTCCTCGATCAGTTGGGTACGCAGTACCGTATCGAAGATGCGGGCGAGGCCATCATCGTTCCTACGCAGAGTGGACAGCACTTTTCCTTGCACGCCAGCAGCATTAAGACATTCACCAATATAGCGCTGCAGAATCGCATGCGGACCAATCTCAATAAAGACGCGACAACCTGAATCGGAAATTGTTTTGATCGCTTCGGCAAAGCGCACTGGTCTGCGCATGTTGTACCACCAGTACTCAGCATCAAGCATTGTGCCCTCAAGGACGGTGCCCGTGACCGTCGAAACAAACATCGTCGCTCCGGACGATACGGGCACTAGACCAGCAAGGCTCTCCGCAAGACTGGCTTCGACGGGATCCATCTGCCGACTGTGGAATGCGTAGTCGAGGTCGAGCAGACGGAAAAAGATTCCCCTGGGTTCCAGATATGCACCAACACGTTCGAGATCGATCAGACCACCGGAAATCGTGATATTGCCCGGGCTGTTAATACCGGCAATTTCCACATCCAGCCCATCGCCCAATTCCGCCAAAACCTCTTTTATCGCCACTTCGGACAGTGCTACGGCAGCCATGCGGCCTGTTCCACGCGTCAAGCCTTGGGCTGCGCTACGCGCGCAGATGACCCTAATCGCCTGATCAAGATCAAGCGCACCCGCCGCCCACGCGGCAGCGACTTCGCCAACACTATGGCCAGCAACGACGGCAGGCTCTATACGCTGTTCGCGTAGCCACATCGTCAAGGCAATCTGGATGGCGAATAGCAAGGGCTGCGCGACCAACGTGTCATCAAGTCTGGATGCAGTCTGATTCGCCTGCAACTCTCTAACAATCGAAAATCTTGCAATAGACTGCATAGCAGAATCGAGATTGGCCAAGATGAGAGCAAATCGTTCCGACTCAGCCATCAATTTCCGGCCCATACCAACCCATTGAGCACCATTACCCGAATAAATAAAGGCCACACCACCTGATTGTGGCAAAATTTCTTCGACAACTATCTGTGAGACCTCCTCACCTTGCGCAAACTTTGCCAATAATTCCGTCGTTTCTTCCAAGGAATTGGCTTTCAGTACCAACCGTTTTTCCATGCGATCTCGCCGATACGCTGCTGCATAAGCTATGTCATAACAAGCACTTACAGGATTATTGCACAACAATTCAGCATAACGTCCGGCCATGGCACGCAGCGCTGGAAATGTACGTGCAGAGAGAAAAAGTGGCGGAAGCGGTAGGTTTTTCGGCAACGTCAAGGGCGACACAGGTGGCCGAAACTCTTCCAACAACACATGGGCATTGGCACCGCCAAAGCCAAAGGAATTTACACCTGCCACGAGAGGCTTACCATCAAATTTCGGCAGTTCGGTGTATTGCGTAACAACCTTGAGGTTAAGACCTGAAAAATCAATGTAAGGATTGGGCGTAATAAAATGCAGGCTGGGCGGTAAGGCACGGTTTTTCAATGCCAATACCGTTTTGACCAGCCCTGCCATACCAGAAGCAGACTCCATATGCCCCAAATTAGTTTTGACTGAACCGATCGCCAAGGGACGATCCCTGGGTTGATATTGACTATAAACCAAACCGATCGCCGCCGCCTCGACGGGATCGCCCACGGCAGTTCCCGTACCATGCGCCTCGACGAAATCAATTTCTTCCGGCTGGAAACCGCTCTTAGCCAAGACGGCACGCATGAGTTCCGCTTGCCCATCGCAACTCGGCATAGTGATACCAGTCTTGCGGGTACCATCTGCATTTACGCCTGTGGCTCGGATAATCGCCTGGACATTATCACCCTCTGCAAGTGCCTTGGCGAGCGGCTTCAACAGCAGAACCGCACATCCTTCTGCACGCACATAACCATCACCCGAAGCATCGAATGCCTTGCAGCGTCCGTCGGCTGACAGCATAGATGCTTTGGTAAAACCGACGAACGGGTATGGGTGCAACAACAGATTCACTCCGCCGACCAGCGCAGTTGATGCCTCGCCCATCCGCAGGCTATTGCAGGCATGATGCAATGCCACCAGCGAGGATGAGCAGGCAGTGTCCACGGCCAAAGAGGGACCATGCAGATCAAAAATATAGGAAAGGCGATTAGCGGCGATGCTAAGCGTATTACCCGTCATCGAGTGCGAAGACATGCCGGCAAGGTCGTCCAATGCCCGCGTGCCATAGTCAAGACTTGAGATGCCAACATAGACTGCACAATCCGACCCCGCAAGAGACGATGGCAGACAGCCTGCATTTTCCATCGACTCCCAAGCCAACTCCAGTAACAACCGCTGCTGTGGATCAAGCCAAGCAGCTTCGCGTGGCGAAATTCCAAAAAAACCGGCATCAAATTCGCCTATTCGGGAGAGTATGCCAGCTGAAAAAGTAATGCTGTGGCCAGGCTCTGTCCGCTTTGGATGCTGCAGCTCGTCGACTGCCCAACGCTCTGATGGTACCTGACCAACTAGATCACGCCCATCCTTCAAAGCGTTCCAAAAACTTTGCTCATCGGCAAGATCGCCGGGAAAGCGAAACGCCATCCCCACAATAGCAATATCATCTACCAGCAACTCTTTGGATTGTTCCAAAGAGAGATTTGCTTGATGCACCCCGTCAGACGAATCAGCGTTATTCCCTGAAACACACATCATCTACTCCAAGTTAAATTTTATTCCGCTGACGCACCAACCCGCTTTTACCAATACCCACTTGACAAACCCTCAAAAGCTCTCCAAGACGCTCTACTCAGTAGTAGGAAGAAAAGAAACAAACAACCTCCCTGATCCTGATAAAAAAATGACATCGATGACTAAATTTGGTTGTATTTGAAAAATATAAAATAATAAATAGGTATATACCCCTAACTATCATAAAGAAAGCCGCACACCTGAATCGCCCCGGGTTTTGAGGAGGCTCCGAATCTTGAGAGAATGGAGCCATGAACAAGACAAACAAATATTCCCCCGAAGTAAAAGAACGAGCAGTCCGTCTGGTGCAAGAGCATCGCAG
>JBIIMQ010000061.1:0-10308 GCA_044337935.1 Candidatus Nitrotoga sp. | reverse complement strand
CGCCGCTGGTGGCAAAATTTTATCGGCCGGAGCGCTGGACGAATGCGGCGATACTTGAAGAACACGCGTTTATGCGGGAGTTGGTTGAGCGCGAAATTCCGGTAGTGTCTGCGTTGGAATTGGGTGGAAAAACGCTTCATACCTTTGAAGGATTTCGATTCGCCGTTTTCCCCAAACACGGGGGGCGTGCGCCCGAACTGGAAGATCGAAATACGCTGGAATGGATGGGGCGTTTTCTGGGCCGCATTCATGCGATTGGCGCGCTTAAACCGTTTCAGCATCGTGCTACGGTGGATATAGCAAATTTTGGTACGGCACCGCTGGCTTTTTTGCTGGTTCATGAATTTATTCCGGCAGATCTTGAGGCGGCTTATCGCAGTGTGGCAGAACAAGCGCTGACGGGAGTGCGCCATTGTTTTGAGCGTGCCGGTGGCAATGTAAGGGCGTTGCGCCTGCACGGGGATTGTCACGCGGGTAATGTGCTGTGGACGGATGACGGCCCGCACTTCGTTGATTTTGATGATAGCCGTATGGGGCCTGCGGTGCAGGACTTGTGGATGCTGTTGTCGGGCGAACGTGCCGACATGGCGCGGCAGTTGAATGACGTGCTGGCCGGGTACGAAGATTTTTATGAATTTGATTTGTGTGAGTTGCATCTGGTGGAAGCGCTGCGCACGTTGCGCCTGATTCATTATTCTGCCTGGCTGGCACAGCGCTGGGATGATCCGGCTTTCAAGCAGGCTTTCCCGTGGTTTAATACGCAGCACTATTGGCAGGATCGTATTTTGGAATTGCGCGAACAGATCGCGCTGATGGATGAACCGCCGTTATGGCCGGTTTGATTGAATGGCATTGATATGCAAACTTCGTGTGCTTGCGGTAGCAATAAGAATTTTACTGACTGTTGTGGACGTTATATCGGCAGCAGCACACCTGCCCCTGATGCCGAAGCATTGATGCGTTCCCGTTATGTCGCTTACACATTGGGTTGCGACGATTATCTGCTGGCAACTTGGCATCCATCCACACGGCCGCTGACGTTGGATACGGTTGATAAAATTGAGACCCAGTGGCTGGGATTGGAGGTGAAGCACCATGCGTATAATCTTCAGGAACTGGATAGGGCGGTAGTTGAATTTGTGGCGCGCTACAAGGTGGGCGGGCGTGCATATCGGCTGCACGAAGTGAGCCGCTTTGTGCGCGAGGGCGACCAATGGTTTTATGTGGATGGCGACATTCGCTAAATTGGTTTCGGTACTGTAGAGCGGTTAGTAGAGTTTAGGTTATTGGTAAATATATTTTCACGAGAACATTCATCATGGCAACAGATTCTGTAACAGAGCCAGTGCAACAAACAGTGGGTGCAACCGCACCTGTTGCGCGCGATTTAATCACGCGTGAAGTGGCGCGCCGTCGTACTTTTGGCATTATTTCCCACCCGGATGCGGGCAAAACCACGCTGACTGAAAAATTGCTGCTGTTTTCCGGCGCGATTCAATTGGCGGGTACGGTGAAGGCGCGCAAGAGTGGCCGCCATGCAACTTCCGACTGGATGGATATCGAAAAGCAACGTGGCATTTCTGTAGCCAGTTCGGTGATGCAGTTTGAATATCGTAACCATGTGGTCAATCTGCTTGATACGCCGGGCCACCAGGATTTTTCGGAAGACACATACCGCGTGCTGACTGCGGTAGATTCCGCGCTGATGGTGATTGATGCAGCCAAGGGGGTGGAAGCGCAAACCATCAAATTGCTCAACGTGTGCCGTATGCGCAACACGCCCATCATCACTTTCATTAACAAGATGGATCGTGAAACCCGCGACCCGGTGGAATTGCTGGATGAGGTTGAGTCAGTCCTTAATATTCAATGCGCACCGGTGACCTGGCCGTTGGGAATGGGCAAGACTTTCCGGGGTGTTTATCATTTGCTGCGCGACGAGATTTTATTGTTCGCGGCGGGGGAAGAGCGCGCCGATCAGGATTTTGAAGTGGTTAAAGGCATTGATAACCCGCTCCTTATGGAAATGTTCCCGTTGGAAATCGAGCGGCTTAAAGCAGAGGTGGAGCTGCTGCAAGGTGCATCGCATCCTTTCGATTTGGCCGCATTTTTGGCTGGTACGCAAACTCCCGTTTTCTTCGGCTCTGCTATCAATAATTTCGGCGTGCGCGAAATCCTCAACGCTCTGCTGGATTGGGCACCGGCACCGTGCGCGCGTGATGCCACTGTGCGGGTTGTTGCGCCCAACGAGGCGCCCTTTACCGGCTTCGTGTTCAAGATACAAGCTAACATGGACGCGAATCACCGCGACCGCATCGCTTTTTTGCGTGTCTGTTCCGGTCGTTTCGAGCGTGGCATGAAAATCAAGCATCTGCGCATTAACCGAGAAATTCGCGTGTCTAACGTGGTCACTTTCATGGCCTCCAGCCGGGAGCAGGTGGAAGAAGCTTATGCCGGTGACATTATCGGCTTGCCTAACCACGGTAATATGCAGATCGGCGACAGTTTTTCCGAAGGCGAAGTATTGCAATTCACCGGCATTCCTTATTTCGCGCCGGATTTCTTCCGTTCGGTGCGTATCCGAAATCCGATCAAGGTCAAGCAACTGCATAAAGGGTTGCAGCAGCTTGGAGAAGAGGGCGCGGTGCAGGTATTCAAGCCAGTTAGCGGTGGAGATTTAATTCTGGGTGCGGTCGGCGTACTGCAGTTCGATGTGGTGGCCAGCCGTTTGATGGGCGAATACGGCGTGGATGCAGTATTCGAGGGCACCAATATTACGAGTGCGCGTTGGGTTACGTGCGATGACAAAAAAATGCTCGCCGATTTTGAAAAGGCCTTGTCGAACAATGTTGCCTACGATGCCGCCAACAACATGGCCTATCTCGCGCCAAACAGCGTTAACCTTAAATTGACCCAGGAACGCTGGCCCAAAGTGATTTTCCATACCACGCGTGAACACGCGGTGAAGTTGTAGGACGCCTTTAAAAATTCAGATTTCGTCACAATACTTTGTTGCTCACAAGAATGTTTTCTCACATATTAATTATATGCTGCGGCAACATTTTTTATTCGCGCCTAGTCTTGTTTAGAACTCTAAATTTTTAGAGGTGCCCGCTAGTTGATTTTTTCCGAAAAGGCTTCAATGCAACAATTTGAATTCAAACTTAATGCCGACTTTATCGAGCTTAATCAATTGCTGAAAGTCGTTGGTGTATGCGATAGCGGCGGGGCGGGCAAAGCGTTGGTCGCTGAAGGCGTCGTGTTGGTGGACGGGCAGGTTGAGTTGCGTAAAACCTGCAAAATACGTGCAGGCTCGGTGGTGACACTGGATGATGTGCGCATCACAGTGATTGCATAAGCTTCATGTTGTATATCGCGCATAACGTCATTATTCCCGATCACGAGATCGAATTAACCGCCATCCGTGCGCAGGGAGCGGGTGGGCAGAATATCAACAAGGTTTCCAGCGCGGTGCATTTGCGTTTCGATATTAAAGCCTCATCGTTGCCGGAAGAATTTAAAGCGCGGCTTTTTGGATTGCACGATCACCGTATCAGCAAAGACGGCGTGGTGAACATCAAGGCGCAGGAATTTCGCAGTCAGGAAATGAATCGTGGCGAGGCGTTGCGGCGCTTGAAAGAGTTGGTGCAGAGTATCGCGGTATTACCGGCTGCCCGTCGCGCGACCAAGCCCACGCGCAGTTCACAGCGCAAGCGTATGGATAGTAAAGCCAGGCATGGCATAACCAAGAGTTTACGTGGCAGGGTGGTGGAATAATTTAACGGGATCAGGCATGGCGATTAAAGCAACCATCTTCAAAGCCAATCTGCAAATCGCGGACATGGAGCGCAACTATTACCAGGATCACGCGCTTACACTTGCACGGCATCCTTCCGAAACTGACGAGCGCATGATGGTGCGGTTGTTGGCTTTTGCGTTGAATGCCCATGAATACCTGGAATTCGGCCAGGGAATGACCGACGATGATGAAGCGGACTTATGGCGGAAAGATTTAACGGGTGCGATTGAGTTGTGGATAGATGTCGGGCTTCCCGATGAAAAACTGATACGCAAAGCGTGCGGCCGTTCCAATCAGGTGATTGTTTACACTTATGGTGGCCGTGTTGCGGATATGTGGTTTGCGCAAAATAGCAGTCAATTCGAGCGGCTTAAAAATTTGAGCGTGATTAATCTACCGGTGGAAAATACGCGAGCCATCGCCAGTCTGGCCCGGCGCAGCATGCAGCTGCAATGCACCATTCAGGACGGGCAGATATGGTTGAGTGACGGGAATGACAGTGCGCAGGTGGAGCGGGTGGTGCTCAAAGAAGCTTCCAGCCACGGGTACTGAGTACGATTAGTCGATGCCCGGTGACTGGCTTAATTTTTCCCGTTGCCGCCACAACACGGTACTTGCCCAAGCCAGTGCCGCAAACATAAGCAAGCCGCCCAGCGTATGCGCCAGCGCGCCCCAGTGCTGGGCATTGGATCGCTGTCCCATGCTGTCGAGCAAGTAAATCCAATCGTGCGGGCCATCCGTACCGACATTTCCGCCAAGTAAAATTAATTGCGGTCGCAGTGCGTCATAAATATACGGCGCCAGATCCATCAAGCTGATACTTGTCCACCATAACCCAATTGCGGCGCCAAAGTTATCGCGATTTATCCGGATAAAGGCGAGGGCAATTCCGCCGGGTAATGCCAGCTGGAACAGGCTTCCGCCGAGCACAGTGAGCCACTGGCCGAAGGGCATGAATAACACGTGTCCGGCCTCGTGGATGGGGAGCAGAATATTGTGCATGAAAGAGCCGCCGATCTCGCCGGTGCGGTAATCGTAAGCAAACAGTTTCCAGCTCCACCACGTCAGCAGTGCAAGCATCAGGCAGCGCCCGTAGAAAGATAGCGGATCCAGTTGTTCACGGGGAGTCAGCAAATTTCCGATGCGTTCGCGCCAGGTACGGCTGGCCGTATCCGGTTCGGTATCGTAAATGACGGACGCGGTTGGAAGTGATTGCCACTTGAAAAGATAAATGCCGCAGGCAGGACATGTGGCATTGCCCGGTAAAGGATGCGGAAACGTGTGACCGCACTTGGGGCAATTAGCGTAGGTGTCGGACATTGCGTTTGTGCTTTAACGCGGCAAGCCAGCCGCAGGCTTGCCAAAAACGGTGATTCGTTGATTCAGGCGGATGGGCTTCCATCGTCAGGGTGGCCGGGCTGATCCGGAGCCAGCGAGGCTTTGTCATTTAATTTGCGCTGCTTTTTTTCTTCTTTCTTTTTTTTACGGGCTAATTCTTTTTGACGCTTTTCGAATTGAAAATTTGGTTGTGCCAATTGGTCGCCTTTGTTAACAGGATTGATTGAAATGCCGCGATTTGCGGGCGCTATTTTCACACATTTACGATGTTGCATGAAGCGTGCTTTTTGCGGGAGCCGGAAATTCAAGCCCGCTCCCGGTATTTAGCGCAATTGTTTGCGTCCCGTCTTCGGATGATCCAGCGCCTGACAGGCGCGGCGATAGGTCAGCAGAATATTCTGGGCATGGCCCAATACGCTGTCATAAGGATAATTACCCGTTCCATTTGTCGACCCGGCCGGAAGTCCGGTGAGCAATTCGATCCCTTCGCTCACATGTTCGGCCGTGTAGATATGAAATAAACCATTGGCGACCGCATCAATGATTTTGTGTTCCAGCATCAGGTGCCGACGGTTACGGTGTGGAATCAGCACCCCTTGGCTACCGTCCAGTCCGGCCGTTTCGCAGACGCGAAAGAAACCCTCTATTTTTTCGTTAATGCCGCCCACCGGCAATACCTCGCCGTGCTGGTTGATTGCGCCGGTAACAGCGATACCTTGTTTAAGAGGCAGGCCCGACAAAGATGACAATAAAGCATACAGTTCGGCACACGAGGCAGAGTCGCCCTCGACACCGTGATAATCCTGTTCGAATACGATTGATGCATTCAGGGCGAGCGGTGCAATACGGGCAAACAGGGCAGATAGGTAGTTCTGCAAAATGAATACACCTTTGTCGTGGATTGGCCCCGACATTTCCACTTCGCGCCCGATATTGAGCAGGCCATCCTCACCGGCAAAAGTGCGTGCCGTAATTCGTAACGGAAAGCCAAAACGGAAATCCCCCAGATCTATCTGGGACAGCCCGTTGATTTGGCCAACTTTCCCACCGTGTACGGTGATTAACATATCACCTTCTGCAAACGATTCCTGCAAACGCCGGGAGGGATAGTCGTGGCGCGAGGTGCGCGCACGAAGTGCGGCTTCGACATCGATTGCTTCGACCAGAAGACCGGTGCGAGCGTGGCAGAGCGTGGCACTTTCTACAATCAGCGCTTTGGTATGGGCGAAAATCGCGCTCTGACGGAATTGATCATCCGTTTCGCGGTGGGAATTTTCCAGCAGACGCGCCACTGCGGCGGCAGAAAAGTGGGGCAAATTCATCTCCCGGCAAGTATGGGCGATAAAAATGGATGATGCGCGGCGGGTCTCGTTGTTGGATAAAAAACTTTCGGCAAAATCTACTTTAACTTGGAAGTGGCGGGCGAACTCCGGATCGCCTTCCTGTAGATCGTAATATTGCTCGCGTGAACCGATCAGAACAATTTTGACTTCAATGGTTACTATTTCCGGTTCAAGCGAAACGGTAGTCATCGGTGAGGGGGACGTGCCCGGTTCCTGGATTTGCAATTTTCCGCTGCGCAATAAGCGCCGCAGCTTTTCCCATACCAAATCATCGGCCAGCAGATCACGCAGATGCAGCATGAGGAACCCTCCATGCGCTTTATGCAGGCTGCCGGCGCGGATGCGGGTAAAGTCGGCGGACAGCGCGTCATTTTCGGTTTGGTGTTCAATACTCCCGAACAATGAACGGAATAAGGGATCATCTTCGATGATGACCGGTGCGCCGTTCAGGCCGCTGTTGTCGACCACCAGATTGACCCGGTAGCGGGACAGTACTTTGTTCAACGCTTCCTGTTGACTTTCCTCGTCGGTATCGGAAATTTTGAACTGTTCCAGATGGTCAAGTACATCCTGTATGACCTGTTCCAGATAAGCATCAAGTTTGGCGTGATCGGTACCTTCTTTTTTAAATTGGGCCCGGATTTCATGAAGCTCATTAATTAATAGCGGCTTAACTGTTTGGCGCCGTAACACCGCCAGCGCGTCGTTCATCACACGTTCCAGCGGGCGGGTTTTTTCGAAATAGGCGGTAATCTTTGCGCGTAATTCCTGCTCGGCTTGTTCTATTTCGATCCGCCGTTCTTTGGGTAAGGCCAGCACTTCGTCTTCGGTAAGGATGTGCCCATTTTCACCCACCAAAGTAAACACCATGTGTCCCGCTTCACGCTGGATGGCGAACTTGCGGGCTTCGGCAAACGCTTCAAGCTCGGCGAAATTTTTGCTCTCTTCGTCCTTGTAGTTTTTTTCAATGCGCTTGTTTTGAATTTTGAAATCCTGGCCCGTAAAGCACTGCGGTATTTCTGTCTGTAGGAATTTGCTCAGTTGCGCCATCAGTTGGCGCAGCAAGCGTCCCTGACCGGCAGGCAAATACAAAGCCTGCGGCTTTTCCGGTGTATTGAAATTGTGCAGATAACACAAGTCGGGAGGCACCGACTTTTTGGCAGCGGTTGCCTGCATTGCTTGGCTGAGTAGCGAGGAGCGCCCACTGCCGACTTCACCCAGCACGAACAGGTTGTAATCGGGCTGATCTATTTCCAAGCCAAAGCGGGCGGCCATTTCCGCACGTTCTTGCCCGATCCAGGGGAGCGGATACGGCAGCAATTCTGCCGTATTGGAAAACCCGAGCGAATCGGGATTGATGGTGAGGCGAAGATCAGCGGGAGTCAGATTTAATGTCAACATTTTTTACCACGGAGTTACACGGAATATCGGATATTCGAATTGTAACCACTAATACGGATTGTATTTCTGCTGTGTGTCGGAGTATTACGCCGACACAATGTGTCATGGCTTAAAACGATTATGTGTTCTCTAAAAATTGCGACTATCGCAATGATAATTGCAAAATTCCAGCCATTTGAACAGGTTTATTCCGAATACTTTTCACCGGTGATCATTGCCTTGACCAGATTTTCTTTGTGTACTTTGCCATGGGTGATTACACCCAGAATGTGAAGTGCGATCAAGCCAAGCATGAAATTGGCAGTAGTCTCGTGAATTTCTTCCCAAAATTCTTCCTTTTTATTTTTTATTTTGTTGCCGGATTTATGCTCGTTATTATCGTTATGATTTGCCCGGGCAAACGATATAACCGAAATTTCAGTATTGGCAGCCAACGGGCCGTGTCCTTCGGCAGCATAAGCCATGAGGCCGGTAAAAGTTATAACCAGTAGTGTTGCCAGCATCACTATTATCATATATCCGCCGGCAGGATTGTGTCCGACATAGCGTTGTGGTGAGTTGCCTGTTAGACTTTTTAAGTACTGGATTACCTTGTCCGGCCCGAATACGAAATCCTTGAATCGTGCATGTTTCGATCCGACAAATCCCCACAGGATCCGGAAAAACAACAAGCCGATGATGATGTAACCGCTATAAATATGTACCGATTCCAGCTCGTCACCGGTAAGAAAGGCAATAGTAAAAAATACTACAAGTGACCAGTGAAAAATTCTGATCAGGGGATCCCATATTTTAACGATGCTTCGGCTCATGACAGTTTCTCCTTGTTCAAGGAAGTTCAAGTAACAGGCAGTCAGGCAAGAAACAATACACCCCGGTCATTCTATCCGGTAAACAATGCCATCGCCATGCATTTCAAAAATAACTACATGGGCAAATTGAATTTTTTACTTGTACAATGCCTTGAATTAAAGTCGATTGAATAGAGTTAATGCAGTCACCAGGCTTAAAATTTTAAGCATTTCCGCACCCAAATAGATTGGAGCTGGCCGTGATTACTTTCAAACGCAAAGTTGCATTCAAGATTGCGATGGTATCGCTGGTTCTGGCCAGTATTGCCAGCCCGCTGGCCTGGTATGTGTCACGTCTGGAAGCCGAGAAAAGCATTGTCTCCTTTGCCAGGGAAGAGTCACGCCGCCTGCTTGTGCCTCAGGATGATTCTTATGAGAAAGGGATGGATGCTGAAAAAGAGGCGCGTATTTTGGTGGGCGGTCTGTTCGAGATTGCGGAAATCTATGATTCAAACGGGGTCAAACTGGCGGATGCCATGACTGCCGAGGGGCAATCAATCGAGCGGGAGATTCATCATCACACGCCTCCACGCGATCAAATTTCCACGTATGAAAGTTTGACGTTGCCTTCGGAACGTTGGGTTTTGCGGGTATTTACGCCCTTGCGGGAAGTGGATGGCAATTTGACCGGGTACTTTGAAGGCGTCCGCCTTGTCCCGGCATGGCAACGCAAGCAGATTCTGGTGGATTCCCTGACTGTCGCATTGATGGTGGGTTTGGCATCGTTACTGTGCGGCGGTGTGCTATATCCCGTCGTAATTCGGCTTTCTGCTGAAAATCAACGCAAAGCTCAAGAGGTGCTTGAATCGCACATTTCATTGATGGAAGCGCTGGGGCGAGCCATTGCCAAACGCGATTCAAATACGGGCGCACACAACTATCGCGTGGCATGGATCTCGGCCACCCTGGCTGAAACTCTCGGGATCAAGGGGGATAAGATGCAGGCATTGATTGTCGGCAGTTTTTTGCACGATGCCGGTAAAATCGGGATTCCCGATGCGATTCTGCTCAAGTCGGGAAAACTGACAGATGACGAGATGGATTTAATGCGTACTCATGTTGCTATGGGCGAAGAAATTATCAGCGGCGGGGGCTGGCTTGATGGTGCCAGAGAGGTGGTTGCCTGTCACCACGAAAAATGGGACGGTTCAGGATATCCGCACGGATTAATCGGTGAGGCCATTCCTGTGGTGGCTCGGATATTTGCGATTGTTGATGTGTTTGATGCCCTCTGTTCAAAACGCCCGTACAAGGAACCGCTTCCGCTGGATGAAGTAATGGAGGTTCTTCAGAAAGGATCGGGCATTCACTTCGACCCGCAATTGCTCGAGGTGTTCTCAAGCATCGCCGGTAAAGTTTACGAAACAACCCTCCATGCATCCGAGGCGGAAATAAGAGCCCTGATGAAGGGAATGGTACGGCGACACTTTGGCAATTGAATCGCCCCGGATTCTGTGGAGGCTATTTGGTTTAAGTAACACTAGCAGAATCCGAGTTGGCTAACTGCCGATAATATTGTGCCTCAGCTTCTGCCGGCGGTAAATAGCCAATAGATCCCAACAATCGCTGGTGATTG
>JBIIMQ010000187.1:0-3012 GCA_044337935.1 Candidatus Nitrotoga sp. | reverse complement strand
GGACCCGTTAGCAGTGCACTTTCGGCCATTGGTTGAGGAATGAGCTTTGGGTATATGCAACTTGACCCCAAAAACAGTAACTGTTGTACGCCGTGGCGATGTGCTGCATAAATCACATTGGCTTGGATCATCAGATTCTCGTAAATAAAATCAGCAGGGAAAGTATTGTTGGCGTGAATGCCCCCCACTTTGGCGGCGGCTAAGTAGACTTGATCTGGACGTTCAGAAGCGAAGAATTTTTCTACGGCTACCTGATTGATGAGATCAAGCTCGGTGTGGGTACGGGTGACGATACTTGATTCATCCACGCCCTGAGTTTTTAGCGCACGAATAATGGCGTTTCCCACCATGCCTCGATGTCCTGCTACATAAATTTTCTTACTGTTCACGATCAGTTTCTCTCGCTTATTTGTACCGTACGGCCATGATTTTTATCGTGCTTATTATGCGGCCTTCTTCAGCTGCATCGCAAATCAGATTTTTTTAAACTGCATTAAGCTGATTCAGGCTGGAGATGAATGAGATTCCTGTGGTCATAGTTTACCAGCCAAGCACCTTGTTCATCGGTTGACGCCGTACTATGACGGGTTGGAGGAGGCCGGCAAGTCAAGGTCGCGGTTGCACTTCAAACTTGAACTCGCATTACAAATCAATCACTGTCCCAACAAATATTATTTCGCCAGCATTTCGTGATACAGAGCCAAGGTGCTTTCGTTCACATACTGTGCAGAAAATTCCTGCTCCAGTCGTTGTCGACCCGCTGCAAAATCTTACTATCCTCATAGGTTCCGCATTTTGTAAGGTTCAGTCCAACAAGGTTTATCTGCCGCCAATACTAGGGTGCGGGTTAAACAGGTTTGGGCGGGGCGGCAGATAAATGCTATTCGTTGGGCTTCATGTCATTCAATTTAACTTACCGCGTGCAATTTATTGGGTAGTTTAAAATAAAATCACGCTGTTCTTTACTGTTTGTCCAAGTGCCTGGTAATAAATAATTTACTAATTTCTCTATGTGTATCGTAATACTTTTATCGTTGACGAGCATTTCCGGATTTAATTGCCCTATTTCGTATAAATTGGTGCAAAAAAATTTTTTAATATTGTTGGAACATAGAGCTGCTGCAACTGCGAAACTACCGACCCCTGATGAAGCAAGATTCTTGGCTCGCAATAATGTTGAAAAATCGTTCGCTAAGGATGTCGACTGAATTTGTACTTTTTTATTTTTTCTTAATTCAGTGACGACAGGGTTAAAGTCATCGGATTCGGTCACCACTATTGTTTTTTTGAAGCGATTTATTAGGTTTATATAAAAGGACAGTGGATTGGGTATGTAGTCAGGATGGGCGGTGCGATTGGGATTAAATATATCGCCACTTCTTATGTGAATAACAAGTGTATCTTCATCAAGTGCATTGCCTATGTCAAACTTGAAATTAGGGGTGATGTAAGCAAGGGCAATCTCTCTGATGTTGTTGTATAAAAAATCTAAGTCAATATTAAAATCTGGTTTTTTGAAGAATTCGAAGGGTAAAAATTTATACTGTACTTGATTCGTGTAGAAATAAAATCTATTACGATGGATCTTGGTGTAGCCATGATCATTCACATTAATTATTTTTATAAATTCGTGATCGATACTTGTGAATTGGTCATTGTTTGTAATTGAGTAGAGTATTCCGCAACAAATTTGTTGTATGTTGTTACCGAGCCTTCCATACCATTTGTTAATCGTGTTTACGGTGTTCATTTTAAGTTGCATTTACGTTAGGCCAAGAGTTTGTGACCAAATTTTCCGGTCAACTGCCCTTTGTGATGCTGGGCTTCATTGCATTCTGTCCAACCGTGCTCAGTTGCTATCCCCAGTTTATGCTGCCATTTTATGCCAATTTACGTCCGCACATGGTTACACTTTGCACGACAAGACGTAAAGTTACTTTTACTATAGCTACACGCAAACAAGTAGAATGTTACGACACACTGAGAAAAGGCGATAGAAATGAACCGCACTCTTAAAAAAACCATTATTTTTCTGCGGCATTTTCCAAAATATCGAAAACAGTATTCGGAGTTCAAAAAAACTGGGGGGGTTGTTACACGCAAAAACGTGATTTTGACAGACTATGATGACCAAGCTGGCTCAGCAAGCGGTCATTATTTTCACCAGGATTTGCTTGTGGCATCGTTTATACACAAACATAATCCTGTACGCCACATTGACGTTGGCTCGCGTATTGATGGTTTCATAGCTCACGTTGCTTCGTTTAGACAGATTGATGTGATGGATGTTCGTAACTTGGAAAACACTGGTCACAAAAACATTTCATTCATTAAAGCAGATTTGATGAATCATAATAGCGCTCAAAGCAACATTACAGATTCAATCTCTTGCCTACACGCCATTGAGCATTTTGGGCTTGGCAGATACGGCGACCCTATTGACCCCAATGGACACAAAAAGGGGTTTAATAATATGTTAAGAATGCTAAAACCAGGCGGGATTTTTTACATTAGTTTTCCCATTGTTAATCAAAACGAAGTTCATTTTAATGCTCACAGAATTTTTCACCCAAAGGACATATTTACTTGGATAGAAGGGGGTGCCAGCTTAAGCTTAGAGCGTTTTGATTATGTCGATGATGCGGGAAAGTTACACCAAAATATAAACATTGAGATTGAAAATATTGACGTTATTTTTGGCTGCGGTATTTACACTTTTAAAAAAATAAACTAAACAAGTTCTACATCTGCTTTAAGCATAGTTGGGCGAAGTCAATATAGCGTTTGTAGTCGCCCCCCCCCGCCAATGTCATTAATCAATCATCGTCCCAACAAATATTATTTCGCCAGCATTTCGCGATACAGAGTCAAGGTGCTTTCGTTCACATGCTGTGCAGAAAATTCCTGCTCCAGCCGCTGCCGACCGCGCGCCCCCATTTTCCTGGCCAATTGGGGATCGAGCAGCAGGCGTTCAAGTGCATCGGCAAGAGCAGAAGGATTTCGTGCGGGTAC
>JBIIMQ010000185.1:0-3060 GCA_044337935.1 Candidatus Nitrotoga sp. | reverse complement strand
CTGTCTTTGCTCCGAACGAACCTGAATAAGCTCGGCCAGAATCGCTATTGCAATATCGGGTGGTGTACGACAGGAGATATTTAATCCAACCGGGCCATGCAACCTGGCAATTTCTTCTTGCGTGAGATCAAATAACACAAGTCGTTGACGTCGCCTGTCGTTATTTGTTTTCGAACCAATCGCACCAATGTAAAATGCCGGCGATTTCAATGCCTCGAGAAGTGCCATATCGTCCAGCTTAGGATCGTGTGTGAGCGCAATGACCGCAGTATGGCTATTAACCGGAAGCGTCAATACTGCATCATCCGGCATCTCTTCTATTAAGGTCGAGCCCGGAACATCCCACGTTTCCCGCATTTCTTCGCGCGGATCGCAAACAAATACATTATAGTCCAGTGCTTGCGCCATACTCGCCAGATAATTTGATACCTGACCTGCGCCAATAATCAGCATCTGCCAGCGCGGGCCAAACACCGTAATAAGTATCTCGTCATTATAAATAATCGAATCTTCGGCTGTTCCCTCACTTAAAGTCACGTTTAGCGTTTTTAAATTCAAGATCCTACTCACCATTTGATGCCGGGATATGCGTTCCAATACATCTCCAACCCAATTCGCACGTTGAACAGGCTCAACAACCAGCCGAACTACCCCACCACAAGGCAGCTTTAAGCGCGTTACTTCTTCCCGGGTTAAACCGTAAGTTAATATCTCCGAATGGTCGACAGGTAACTCAAAGCGTTGCGCACGTCTGATAAGATCATCCTCAATGCAGCCCCCGGATATTGAACCCACAGCCAACCCGTCTAATCTTAGAGCAAGCATGGCACCCAACGGACGAGGACTTGAACCAAAGGTTTCAACCACTGTAAAAAGCCAAACGGGAACATCGTCTGACTGCCAGTCCTTAAGGGTTTTTAATACCGAAAGATTTACACTATCCAATTTATTCACCTTCGTATTTGAAGTGGCTCTTATTGCCTTTTCATTTTGTAAGGCAAACGAACCTGAAAGTTAAAGTATTCCGCCGCCCAAGTTCACTGATAGCCGTTGCATTGCAAGATTGAATCCACCACCCGTAAATCAGCTTGGGTATCAATATCCATCAAAATGCCGTAGTCCTCGCACTCGAAAACATGTACTGCGTCCTGATGGCTTTTGATTATCGACCGTGCACCTTCATCTCCCTGTAATTTTTCAAGCTCACTCCGAAATTTTGCCGCAAAGCCGACAGGATGCCCCCGTGCGCCGAGATAGGCTGGCAATACAATTTGGTTGCCTTGACTCAGCCTGTTGGCCACCATTTCAATGGTGGCCGGCCGAATAAACGGCATATCAGCCAAAGCAATGACAAAACCTTTACTGGATTCAGCAAACATTCCGGCATATTGCGTTGCAGTAGCCAAGCTATATGCCATTCCCTGCTCTATCTTGCATGTCACCACTTTAAGCCCAACCGACTCTAATTGACCGGCCAGCTCATGATTGTCCGGCTGAATAACCGCAACAGATACTGGAAGCGCATCAATCAGGTTTTTTGCTGATGCATACCCAATTGAAAGACCATCCGGCAAAACATGGAGAAGCTTATTCGCCTGACCAAATCTGCGTGAAAATCCTGCTGCCAGCAATACACCTATCATCCGATAGCCCCCTGACAGAACTTATGGAATAAATGGTAAGGACGTAACCCGTTTACCGGCTGGGGTGGTGGCTGTAGCCAACACTCTCGCATAGGCATTGGCCAGTGCAGGGGCAACCGGTGGCACTCCCGGTTCACCAGTACCGGTAGGATCAAAACTATTTTTCATAATTTCAACCCTAATATCGGGCGCCTGATTAAGCTTCAACATACGCAAACTGGTAGACGTGCTTCCAAAATTAGTTTGTTGCGCCACGCCCTTAATAAATGTGGTTTTTCCATACAATGTGGCATTGATGCCATGGATGATCCCTCCTTGCATTTGCGCTTCAACCGAATCAGGGTTGACCACAATTCCGCAGTCCACTACGCATAGAACGCGATGAACTTTTATGGATCCTGTCGAACTCAAGGATATTTCGAATACCTCCGCTACGGTTGTGTTAAATGCTTTGCCGATAGCCATTCCCCAAGCATGTGAAGGATTGAAACCATCCCACCACTCATGAATTTCAATCTTTTCTAATATTTTCCTTGCCCGATCATCCGAGACAATTTTCAGGCGGAAGGTCAGCGGGTCGATTCCTGCTTTTTGAGCCAGCATGTCTATCATGCTCTCGTAGGCAAACACATTCAGAGAGGCTCCAACTGAACGCCAGAACCCGACTGGAATCGCTGCTGAATCATTATCCATCGGCACCCACTCCGTGAGGGAGGAACCCATGTTGTAAAGCGACTGCACCGCACCCTCAACCGCCTGAAAGTCCAAGCTGGTTTTAATGCCGCTTCTTTGCCAACTAATCGAGGGGGTAACAACCCGATAGGAGCAGCCGGCAATGTCATTGCTGTCCGTAAGCCCTGCTTTGGCATTGATCAATGCCATCGGACGATATAAATCGTGTGCGGAGTCTTCTTCACGTGACCAGGTCAATTTGACCGGTTTTTTAACTGCCCATGCAACTTGCAACGCCTGATAAATATAGTCTTGCTCTATTTTCCTTCCCAGGCCGCCCCCAAGAAACGTTGTATGCACAACGATCTGATCTTTTGTCAGAGGGGTTCCCAAGGCGGTGAAATAATTGAAAGCAGTGGTCTGAACAGCACCCGGATTCTGGCTCGGCGCCCAAATTTCGCATTTCACAGGTGCCATACCGGAAAAAATAATACTGGCTGTACAGTTCATCACTTCCATAGTCGCATGTGCAACATAAGGCAAACTAAATGTAGCCTGTAAGGTTTTCCCGGGAGCGTTTATAGCCTCATTAACAGAAGTCTCTATAGCAAAAATAGTATCCGCATTTGCAGCAACCGAGTTATTGATCGGTGCGGTAACATTGCCACTAGCATCTCGTGATTCTGCAAGCCAAAGCGGTGTTGTGCTCTTGGGTGAGGTCCCCATTAATGTCGTCGCTTTGAAA
>JBIIMQ010000060.1:0-10531 GCA_044337935.1 Candidatus Nitrotoga sp. | reverse complement strand
GCAGATGATCTTCATCAACTTCATAGAGGTCACGCACTTTCCCGCGATGTAGTAATGGCAAACTGGTTAAATTAGATTCAAATAATACGGACATAGGCTCCTCGTTTAGTTTAGTGATGGCAATTTGGTTGTGGCAATTGCTTCGGCCTGCTGTTTACGGAATTCAACAAGACGTTTGGCCAACTGTGGATCGTTCAGTGCCAGCATGGCTATTGCGAACAGCCCGGCATTTGCGGCACCGGCTTCGCCAATAGCAAATATAGCTACCGGAATTCCTTTGGGCATTTGCATACAGGTTAAACTTCTTGCAAACGCGGCCTACCAGCAGCGGATGCGTGTCTTGACCACTTTGATGTCCTACAGGATTTAACCATGGTTTCTCGATGCCAAAAATCCAAACTATTCTTAAGGCAAGCCCGATAAGTTCATTTTGCTTGCATACCCAATGCCGCCAAATAATCAGCATACCCTTTAAACAAGCTACTGGCGGCGTCGGCGGCCATCAGGGCCGCATCACCATTGGCTATTTCACGCAGATTAACAAATAACAGGGTACTGTCGCCCAATTCAAAACGAGTACGCTCGCCTTCCTCGAGCTGCTGAGCAGCTGTTTGTTGCTGAAGAGTGAGTATCCGGCGCTGACGCGCGGCAGACAAGGCTGACAAGACATCTTTCACTTCAGCTGCAACGCGATCCTCCTGCAACGCATACTCCGTTTTCAAACGTTGCAGATTGGCAGCGGCAACTTGAGCACGACCGCCGGCAACTCGACGTTGCAAAGGAAAATTCACATTGACCCCCACATACAATTCATTGCGATTGGGTTTCTCTTTGTTTTTGTCGTTACCATAATCCTGGGCACCCGACACTGATAAATCAACATCGGGAGCGAGTTGGTTTCGTTGCAAATCCAGCTCTGTTTGTGTTTGCCGAATTTGCTTTTCAAACCGACGTAATTCCGGTCTTTGCGCTTGCGCTGTTTGTAAAGCTTTAGGGTAATTCAAGGTAACCGTTGGCTCATGATCAGGGAAACTGGGTGGCAATTGTTCGGTGACAGGCATGCGCGGCTGACCCTCGGCATCGCGCCAATATAGAGACAATTGAATTGCGCTTTGTTCCAGCATCCGCTGTGCCACCACCCAGCGCTCGCGGCGTTCTATAATTGCCCGTTGATTGTCCAAAGCCTCAAATTTTGGAATATCTCCGGTAGTCACCCGCTTGCGTATCGCAGCATCGCGTTGTTCGGCAATGTTCAGCAGGCGTTTGGCAATCTGCAAACGCTGGCCGGCCAGCACCCAATCCCAATAACGGTGCGCAGCCAACCGACGAATCTCTAGTATGACTTGATCGTATTCGTGACCGGAAATCAGTTGCCCTAGCTCCGCCTGTTTTAGGCCGGCGCGGCGCCTGTCAATTTCACGGTTACGCCACAGCGGAATGTTAATACCAAGTCGCGCTTCACCTTCAGTAGCTGTCGAGCTTTTTCCTTCGTAAACAGGATAATCGCCAATGCCGCGCCGCCAACCGCCAAAGAATGTCGTCCCCCCCAAGCTGGTGGGCTGCTCAATACTGATGTCATTATTCCGATTTTGATATAAGCCATTGACTGACCATTTGTTTTGAACTTTCAATACGGTATCAAATGCGCCTTCCGCCGTTTGATATTCACCTTCGGCGGCAAGCAGGCGCTGTTTTACTGCCAACACACTCGGGAAAGCGCGCTGCGCCGAAGTTAGCACTTCATCCAGGGTCAACGGCGCAGGGGAGGAGGAAGAGCCGGCATTCCCAACCAACGGACAGCACAACAGGATTGTCAGCATCTGAATGATGATTTTGTTCATGGACTTTTCTTCGTCCCACTACCATAGCTTTTGCTTTCACCCTTAGAGTTTTCCATTACATTAGGTTCCGGCAATATCAGCATTGGGAAGCCGTTGAAATTCCGCCATAACTCATAGCCCAAGGTCACCTGGCTCAGCAGCACCCAGCCATTGACTCGCACACCTTGGCGCAAAAACCGCGCACTAGGCCAAGCAACGTCATCATGAGCATCCGCTATAATCAAGACACGGAAATTACCTTTACCGTCGTCGGTAGAATCGATCAGCGCTACCCTACCGGCGAATGAACCTACCGAGAATTCCGGCCAACCGCCAAATTGTATCGCCGGATAGCCTTCAAACTGCAAGCGCGCCCGGCTGCCGGTGACAATCAAGGGTAAGTCATTGCCATCTATCCACAGTTCGACGGCGCGTTGTTCGCTGTCAGGAACCAAAATCGCCAGTGCCTGCCCCGCTTTTACCAGTTCCGCACCGGGATTGGCCAGTAAGCGTAATACCGTGCCGGCGCGTGGTGCTACGACCGTCTGCGTTTGCTGGCGAGCCAGCCGGGTATCCAATTTTAATAAATCAGCGACGACATAATTCTGATCTTCAACGGCTTTATTAAGCTCGGCACGTGCCTTTTCGATCGAAGCTACGGTATCTAAGGACAGTTTTTGTCTGTCTGCGCTTAACGCGTCTACTTCACTTTTTGCAGCCTGCAATCCGGCTTGCGCCCGTTCAACTTCGGCAGTGCGTTGGGCCATTTCCAGTATAGACAGCTCCAAGGTACGTTGCGAGGCCAAACCCTTGCCTTGTAATTGCTGTTGTCGCGTCAAATTCAAAGAGGCGGTTTGCTTGGCAGCATTGGCGGCATCTACCGCTTGCTCGGCAGCCTTGCGGCGTTCGCGGGCCATATTGACACGCGACTCAGCAGCAGATAAAGCCTGCGGTCGCGCTTGTTCAGCCATGCGCAACTGTTCGCGAAAAGTCTGAACGCGACTGTCAATAGCGGCCTGTCTGGTCAATAAAGCTTGTCGTTCACCTGCCAGCCTTTGCAACAAAAGCGGGTCGTTGTCGAGTATTTCCACCAGGACATCACCCTGTTTGACTTGTGTCCCTTCTTTAACCAGCCAGCGTCCTACCCGTCCCTCCACTGGTGCACTAATAATTTGCTGGCGCTCCGCAGGTGCATAGGCAACGACGCGTCCCATGCCGCGCACGTTTTGTTGCCAAGGTGTAAAAGCCAGCACGACCATTAAAATAAAAAATATTGTCATCAAAGAACGGGCAAGCCGTCCTGCCAGTGGAGCAGTTTTCGCACACAACGCCGCGCTGGGTTTTGGTGTTGAGAAGGAAGATGTGCGCTGTGTTTCCATTAATATTTTCCGTGATCTTCTGTGGTAGTTTCAATCAAAACACCGGATTCTATACGGGCGCGGCGCTGGCAACGGGCAATAACTTGCGAATCGTGGCTGGTGACAACCAGCGTCCATGGCGCATCAGCAGCCAGCAGGTTATCGAGCAGTGTAGACAAAACCCGCTGATCAACACGATCCAGCACACCATCCAGTAACAACAACCGGGGCCGCCTGACTATCGCCCGTGCCAGTGTTAGCCGTAAGGATTGCTCTACCGTAAGCGGCGCACCATTGGCACACAAGATGCTGTTCATACCGGCCGGCAAGGCAGCAACGGTATCTAATAAGCCGACTTGCTCCAACACCTGCCGCAATGCCAGCAATTCAAATTCACGACTCAAACACAGATTGTCCAATATGCTGGCTTCGACAATTTCCGCATCACGTACCAGACAGATATTGTCACGTAACAGGCCCAGATTGAGGTCACGCAAATCGTGATTATCCAGACAAACATAGCCGCTGCTGGTTGCGCGTAGCCCAAACAGCACGTCTAGCAAACTACCCCGGTTAACACCTTCACTAATCACCAACTTGTCTCCCGGAGCGAGACTCAAATCAAGGCCGCGCAAGACATCCAGATATGGACTCTCCGGCAGAGAGGCACAATAGATATCGACCTGATATGGCTTATCCGGAGCTTTCAGTGTGGCGCCCTGATTACTTTCTTGTGGCAAGTCATGTAAATGCCCCATCTTATCAACGCTGGTGAGTAGCTCATAGTAGCCGTCCAGCAATTTACCCAAGCGGAGCAGACCGTAGATCATGGCATTAACCACCAGTTCAGCGGCAATCAATTGTCCCAGGCTGAGCTGGCGCTCGATAACCATCCAGCCGCCCATACCCAGCAGCATCGTACTGGCTAATGCATGCAGCACTAAGGCACTCAGGTTTTGCCGAGCCAATATTCGGAAGTGCTGGACGGATGCATCCAGGTAACTATGGGCAATACGCTCGGTTTGTGCTTTAAAAAATGCACTATCGCTGGCTGACCTACCCAGTAAGGGGTTGATGGCGATGTTGGTCAGCCAAGCTGCCGCATCATATTTTGCTTTTGATTGCAGAATAGCCGTCTCCACGCCGTTTTTACTCATTGAAAATAGGATCAATGCCAGCATGGTTATTACAAATATATCAAAAGCCAGTAGCAGGGGATGATAAAACGCAAGCAATGCCATGCCGATCATGGTTTGCAGCGAATATGCCAACGCTTCCAGTAATAACCCCGTCACAGTTTTCTGCAAAACGACCACATCGAAGAAGTAGTTGGCTAACTTAGGAACATAGTTATCATCACGAATGGCGATGTGGGCTTGTTGCAAGCGTAATGCCCCATCGCAAAACACACGTATAAACAAGCGGCGTTGCAGCATTTCCACCACATAAAATTGAAACGCGATCAGAATATTACTGAAAGTAACGACCACCAACACCACAAGTGTTAACACTATCAATGGCTGCAATAGCGCACCAAACGCGACAATGTTAACCAATGACTGCACCGCGATCGGCATCGCCAGTGACAAGAAACCAATGCCAACGCCATAAACGACCAGGGTGCCGATATCCTCACGTTCCAAGTCAATTAGATCTCGGATGCGTTGCAGCGGTGTTTGTGCTGTCATAAATATTACCTATTGATAAAGCCAAGAAAAGTTTCTACATCATATAAATAAAACCATGGCGCATTGCATCACGAAGATGGTGCGCATCGTTCCTCGACAATTGCTCCACTATAGAATTGTGTACAAACTTTCTGTTATTGCAATTTCATCGCCACTTTCAGAGCTTCAGGCGTATATCCTCAACCTCTGCAAACGTATCTCAACGAAGTCACCTTCCGCTTCAACCGACATTTCTGCCTCCCTCAACACCTTTCGCTTTTACTTGGCATCGCCGACGACATCACCACGCCGACCTATGCCAAAAACACGACCCATTGCACTTAGTGTAGTGTTGCTCGTATAGAGTTAGCCATTAAATAGCATGATTAGTTATACCCACGAAGGACGGAATCCGGATGTTCTAATTAATCTATTTGATAGCCAACTCTATAATTGGAACTTATACAATTGGTCACACATGAAGCCCTTACTGAGGCAGTATGAACGTAACAATCAAAACAACCGGTTCGAGTTCCAAATTTTGTCACTTCACGTAATAAATACTGGAAAAATGATCTCAAAAATAAATTCCATCAAGAATAGAATACTAGCCTGGCACGGCTGGGCATTAACCGAATAAGCACAGATTGCTCTTCCTATTCAGCGCTGATCGCCTACGTCAAATCAGAGGACTTGTTAATGGAAGGTGCCATCTCGTCCAATAGCTTGTCGGCCTCTTCCGCCATTTGAACGCTACTGGAGACCAACTCGCTGATTTCCTGCGCTACCACTTGGCTACGCTCAGCCAATTTACATGCCTCTTCCGCCGCCACCATGTCCTTGTCATGATTGCTGTCCACGCGTGCTGCCTTGATAGCGGCATTGAGCGCCAATAAATTGGTCTGATGGGCAATATCATTAACATCACCTATTTTCTTTGCAATTTGCTTCATGGCAAACACTGTCTGCCGCACCGATTCCCCACCCTCGGTATACTCCTTGACACCTTGCCCGCTAGCGGCATGACTTATAGATTGGGGGAACGCGCTTACCCCTTTAGAAGCACTAGAGAGGTTATCCGAAGCTCTACGTATTTCGACAACAACCTGCGATAATTTGGCCACCATGTTTTGCATAGCTACAAGCAGTTGACCAGTTTCATCTTTAGGCGTCACATCGATTCTTGCAGTCACATCACCCACACCTAGCCGACTGGCGGGGATACTCGTAGCCGGATTAAACGGCTTGGTGCTACCGCGCGTAAGCCAGAAGACGACACTTGCGGCCAACACCAAAACAACAGCTATCAGCGCCAGCTCCATTGCCATGTTGCGAGCACTGTTATAGTTTTCAGCAGCTTCTTGAACGGTTACATGCATTAGCTCTACATTAAATTTGCCAAATGCATCCAAGCTGGCTTGATAATCGGCCAGAATGGGACGCAATACGTGAGTCAAATATGCCCGTGATTCATCTTTTTTCCCTTCCTCAATCAGGGTTACCAAATGCTTAGAGCCCTCAATATATCTTTTTCGATTATCTAGAACGTGCTGCAGTAACTCCTTTCCTTTCGGTAATATAATGGTCTTTCTTTGTATTTTCTCTATGTTCTCTTCAATTTTTTTCCGCGCTTCAAGAATTCTCCCCTCTTGCTTCAACATGTCCTCATGACTATCGGTTAACATCATGTTTCTCAATGATATGGCGATCACATTGATTTCATTCTCAATCTCCATAACCATAGCCATTTTCGAATATCTTTCACTAACCATAAACTCCAGCCTTTCATTCTGTCGCGAAAGCCGCGAAACAGAAATAGCCGCAATCACTAGTAGTAAAATTACCACCAGACCGATACCTAATCCAAAACGCACGCTTGTTTTCATATCGCAGATTTAAGTTCGAAGTGTAATAATAGCCAGCTCAGCCCATGGAATCTCATTCCAAACAATATCATAGCCAATAGTCATTGATGTATTTTTCGCCTTTGTCACAGAAAAAGGTTACAACATTTTTGATGTTATGACGCTCACGTAATCTTCGCGCGGCGATCAGATGCGCGCCAGATGATGCCCCAACAAAAAGACCGTGTTCACGTGCCAGTCGACGCATTTCTCGTACAGCATCTTCAGATTCGACGGTAACAATTTCATCCAGCAATGCGCGGTGACGTTCAATAATTCCGGGGACAAATCCATCTGCGATTCCCTCGATCAAATGTTTGCCGATTTCACCGCAGAGCATCGTGCAGGATTCACTGGGTTCAAGCGCAACAACTTTGCATGCCGGGTTAACGGCTTTGAATGCCTGGCCCACGCCAACAATAGTACCGCCGGTACCAACGCCACCGACAACCGCATCCGGGAGCACGCCGACAGGGAGTTGCGCTAGAATTTCCGGCCCCAGCCATTCGCGGTTTTCATCCACATTCCATTCATTGTCGAATTGTTGCGGGGCAAAATAACCGGGCAAACTCCCCAGTCTTCTGACTTCAGCCAGTGCGTCGGTGACATGGAAATCGCCAATGATCCGTACTTCTGCACCGTAGGCACGTGAAATCGCGGTTCGTTCGCGGCTTAACCCGTTGGGCATCAATACCAGCATTTTGTAGCCTTTGACTGCGGCCACCATGCTCATTGCGTTGCCGGTGTTACCGCTGCTGGCTTCCACAATGGTGTCGCCAGGTTTTAGCAGGCCTTCACGTTCGGCACGCTCTATCATGTATTTCGCAATGCGTGCTTTGATGGATCCGGATGGGTTCAGAAATTCCAGTTTGACCCAGATACCGTCAATTTGAATGAGGGGCGTTGAGCCGATAGCATCCAGAATAGTTTGCATAATGAGGTGAGTTCAAGTAATCAGAAATACGAAGGTGTGTTTGGATAAGTTATAAATACGTATCGGCGGAAACTATAGCAATATCTTTAAAAGTCTGCCATGTCTGTTATTGGGGTATGTTTTTGCCATTGATCTGATACGGTTTGAATGCAGACAAGCCAAAGAGAAGATCGATAACCAATTTTCTACCAAGATAAATTAAGAGTCGGCTATCAAATTGTGAGTTGGAGGTTCACGATCCGGTTGGTGGATGATGCACCTCATTGTTTGAGAATTGAAGTTGTAGGTATTTGCGCTGGTTGCTCGGGTGCGGGCGATAATATTGCCACCGTAATTCGGCGATTCTGTGCGCGGCCATCGGCTGTGTCATTGGGTGCCACCGGATAGTTGTCTGCAGATCCTAATGCCTTTAGACGTTTTGACGGTAATCCCTGTTCGATAAACAAGCGTACTACACTACTGGCTCGTGCCGAGGATAGCTCCCAATTGGACGGGAATCTCTGAGTTTTAATAGGGATGTTGTCGGTATGTCCTTCGACTTCAATGGCTAGATCGATTTTCCCCAGTACGTTCGCCACATCGGCTAGAGTTTTTATTGCATTGCCTCGTATTACCGCGTCACCCTGGTCGAATAGGGTGCTGGCATTGATTTCGATTGCTATGCCCCGGTTGGTCTGCATTACATTGACCTGGCCATTTTTTATCAGATCACCCATCACTTGATTGATGTTGTTGGTGAGGTCTTGCATGGCTTTCTGCTGTTGTTCAGCTACCCGGGCGTTTCTTCTGTCTACCAGAGATTTCAGTAATGCATCCTGTTCGTTGGCGGGAGAGGTGACTTCCGATTTATTTACTTTGCCAAATGTTGAAGTTAATGCGGCACTAAGCATTTTGAATTTGCCTTCATTCACGGATGAGATTGCGTACATCACTACGAAGAAAGCAAATAGCAGCGTAATAAAATCAGCGTATGAAACTAACCATCGGTCGTGGTTTTCAATGTCTCTATTTCGTACTCGGCGTCGTGCCATGGTTATGGAATAAAGCCTCTCAATTTGCTTTCGATGAAACGTGGATTTTCGCCACTTGCGATTGCGATCAGTCCATCGATCAGTATTTCACGCATCATGATCTGTTGCAGGATCAGCATTTTTAGTTTGTTTGCCATGGGTAAAAAAACCAGATTGGCAAGTGCCACACCATAAATGGTGGAAATAAACGCCACGGCAATACCCGCACCCAGTTTTGATGGCTCGCCTAGACTTTGCATGACCTGAATTAACCCAAGTACAGCACCCAAAATGCCGATAGTTGGTGCATAACCCGCTGCCGATTCCCATACACGTGCGGATTGGAATCGTAATTGCTCGAATGTATGATTGTCTATCTCCAGAACTTCTCTGATTTTTTCAGCGCTGTTGCCGTCAACCAGTAGCTGCAATCCTTTTTTTACAAATACGTCGTTATTTCGGGCAATGTGTGATTCCAGCACCAGTATTCCATTGGTATGTGCCTGTCTGCTCCATGAGGTAATCTGGGAAATCAGTTTTTGCGGGGATACGTTGGGTGTAACAAATACCCAACGGCCCATTTTGATACCGGACAAAAAAATATTTAACGGGCTTTGCAGCATTACCGCGCCCAGCGTCCCGCCGAACACGATAAGGAAAGCCGCACCTTGAAAAAGAATGGATAGCTCGCCGCCTTCAAGTAACTGTCCGCCGATGATACCGCCTATGCCAAGTAACAGACCGGCTAAGCTAAGTTTGTCCATCAATGTCCCTTTAATGAACTGCGCAACCGTGCTACCGCCTGGCTGTGCAACTGGCACACACGTGATTCGCTAACGCCCATCACTTCGCCGATCTCGCGCAGATTCATATCCTGTTCATAATGCATCCCCATCAATTGGCGTTCACGTTCCGGCAAATTTTCAATTGCTTTAATTAACGCACTGCGAAAACGTTCATCCTGTAGCAGTTCGAGCGGATTGGCGTCGCCTTCAAAATCGTAACGCTCGAAGAAATCCTCTTCGCCTTCGTTGTGGAAATCCTCGTAATAGATGAGTTGCGCGCCGCGCGATGTAAATAACAATTGTTGATACTCTGTTAGTGGCATACCCAATTCCTGGGCTAGCTCTGTTTCGCTTGGCGGTTTGCCCAGACGTTGCTGTAGTTTGCTGATAGCTGCTTCGATTCGGCGCATATCGCGGCGCAAGCTGCGCGGTATCCAATCGGCTTGGCGCAATTCGTCAAGCATCGAACCGCGGATACGCTGCGAAGCATAGGTTTCAAACTGGGCGCCACGCAGTTCATCATAGCGTCCGGCTGCTTCCAGTAATCCCATCATGCCGGCTTGTATTAGGTCATCCACTTCAATGCTGCTGGGTAATCGAAGCATTAAATGGTGTGCAATACGCTTTACTAGCGGTGCATATTCTTTGATGCACTCTTCTTTGTCGTTGAATCCGCTTGCTGTGTACATAATTTTGTTATTGAAACTTATATTGATTTTAGGGAGGGTGTCACGGTAACAACCATCACTTTCGTTTCGAAAAACTTATAGCAGGTTAGCCTTGGCGAAACGAGAATCCAAAATTTAATATACTTTTATAAAGTTCACGATATCCCGTCCTGATGTAAACGACTAGTTTAAGAGGGTACGGCGCAATACGGAATTCTAACGCCATATACCAATCGGTGTAATCTGATTGGCAGTGAATTTTAAGCGATACCACAACAATAATGTTGTTTAATTTATAGGGATGTACCTCTCATAGTTCATGTGGGGTGAGTATCATATTTTTAGTTTAGGTGGTTTGACTGTCCGATTAATGTCTGCATAACAC
>JBIIMQ010000184.1:0-3098 GCA_044337935.1 Candidatus Nitrotoga sp. | reverse complement strand
CAATCTCGGCAAACACGCGCGCTGTCGTATCTGGTCGGTTAAAGATAATGAATGCCACTGGCGTAGTTAACGTGAACACGGATTAACTCCAACTGTGATAATTTTCATGCGTCGGCAAGTAGTTTTCTGAAATAGGCGATTGTTTCTTTGAGTCCATCCTCCAATGCAACTTTGGGTGTCCAACCCAGAGATGCTTTGGCTAGCGTGATATCCGGCTGCCGTTGCTTGGGGTCGTCTGCCGGAAGCGGCATGTAGACCAATTTTGATTTTCCGCCCACTAAACTTAGAATCATCTCGGCAAGCTCCAGCATTGTAAATTCGCTGGGGTTTCCGATGTTGACCGGCCCGGTAAAGTCGGCAGGGCTGTCCATCAAGCGCACCATACCGTCGATCAGATCATCAACGTAGCAAAAACTGCGTGTCTGCTGTCCATCGCCGTAGATTGTAATATCGCCCCCCTGAAGAGCTTGGACAATAAAATTACTTACGACCCGGCCATCTTGCGGATGCATACGGGGGCCATAAGTATTAAAAATTCGCATCACCTTGATTTCCAGTTGATGTTGTCGGTAATAATCAAAAAACAAGGTTTCAGCGCAACGTTTGCCTTCGTCGTAACAGCTTCGGATGCCTATCGGGTTAACGCGCCCCCAATATTCTTCCGGCTGGGGATGAACTTCTGGATCCCCGTAAACCTCGCTGGTCGATGCCTGTAGTATGCGAGCCTGAACCCGTTTGGCCAGCCCCAGCATATTGATGGCACCATGAACACTGGTTTTAGTGGTCTGAACAGGGTCGAATTGGTAATGCACCGGGGACGCCGGGCAAGCCAGATTGTAGATGCGATCAACTTCCACATAGAGCGGGAAAGTAACATCATGTCGCATCATCTCGAAATAAGGGTGTCCGATAAGGTGAGCAATGTTGGCTTTGCTGCCGGTAAAAAAATTGTCTACACATAAAATATCGTGGCCGTCGCTGATTAACCGATCACATAGATGTGAGCCCAAGAAACCGGCACCGCCGGTGACTAATACTTTATTTGATTGAATTATCTTCATCGTATTTGTAAAAATCCGGGTGTGCAGTGTCCACTGGTGTGCTGAGCAGATTGATCCACTGTGTTTTCTCAAGAATATGGAATGTGTGTTCTACATGAGGCTCCACGATGAACACGTCTCCAGTGGTAAATGTGCATTCGGCTTGTTCCCATTGACCAGGTGGGGATGGTCGACGGAACATTACATGAATTTTCCCTGTCAGAACAACGAAACATTCCAATGTTTCTTTGTGGTAGTGCCGACCACGGGTAGTGCCGGCATCTGAGGCAATGAGATTAATTTCCCGCCAATTTCCTTCATTCAGCAAACCGGTTATTGATCCACGTGCGTCCCGATGTTCAAAATAGTGCGGGAGGTGTCGGTACATTTCGTTCAAAAAATCTCCTCCATTTCGTTCCAGTCTTCATGGGGTCTAAACACTGATAAATCGTCAGGTAACAATGATAAATCTGTTTGAAATGTTGTCGCATTTAAATTCGCGGTAGTCGGTTGCACTAGATCAATTGGTTTTCCCATTTTGGATGCGACGGCACGTCCGAACTGATGCCGTGTCATGCGGTAGCCGTCACTTAGGTGAACGATGCGCATTCCTTGGCCACGCTGTGGCTCCATTGGTTGCTGTGCACATGCCTCCACAAAACGGCATAGTCGTCCTATGGATGTGGGGGAAAAATAAGTGTTGACGTACAGTGAAACCGATTTGTTGGCGTGTAGATTTGATTCGAGCCATTTGAAAAACCCGCCATTGCGTCCCATGACTGCGGACACGCGCAAGTTCGTTCCAGATAAGCCGGAACACGAAAGAATACGTTCTGCCAGCAAATTCGTCAGGCCATAAACGGTATGAGGCCCGGGTACATGCGTACTGCTGAAATATCCCGCCCGCCCGTCAAATACATAGTCTGTTGAGAAAAATAGAGTTGAAGGCTGAACTTGCGCAAGTCGGCAGGCATCTACGTAATTTTGAACAGATTGGACGTTTAAATGCAGGGCGTAAGCAGGATCTCGCTCGCACCGCTCAACATCTTTGGTTCCGGCGAGGAAGACTACAAAGTCTGGCCGTGTTTCATTGATAAGCCGGAGCATATCTTTGGAATCCAGAATATCCAGTGGAACCAATCCTGGGGCCGCTCGGGTGTGGTAGGTTCCTGTTACGATGCGTCCCTCCACGCCCCCCAGGCTTTTATGCAGGTAGCTGCCGATGAATCCGCTGGCACCTAGAATCAGAACCTGACTAGCCATTAATGACTTTCATTACGGTATCCTGACCACCATCATATTTTTTGAAATCTTGTAATGTCGCTTCATTGCCTTGAGAGTGAAGCTCTTCATACAGCTCGGTTCCCGGGAAAGGTGCGCAACGTGAAAGTTGGTAGCTGCGGTATATATTTTTGGTCGTGAATCCCATATCGTGAATAATTTTCATATCCAGTTGGTGCGCTTCTTCAGTCTGTCCGGGCATATCCCTCATCATCGTAATATGCAACATTAGTTGGGGATAGTTGTTGCATAGACGTTCTAGCGTTCCCCGAAAATCTTTACGTTCAATTCCTTTTTTTACGCGTACTAGAACATTTGAGTCAAAAGTTTCAATTCCGAAACGCATACCGACACAGCCAGAGTCAATCATTTTTTCATATAGCCAATCCGGTGAGATATCGATCCGTCCCATCATGGTCCAGGGAAGGTTTATTGCCTTTAAATGGTCACAGAGCTGGTTGATCCGTTCTGTCCCCATATTGAATGTGTCGTCATCAAAAAAGATGCTGCGGTAACCATGAAGTGCAACCGCCTCGCGTATTTCAGCGGCAATTTTTTCCGGGGCTCGTAATGAAACTTTTTTCTGAAACATGGCTTGTGGCCAGACGCAAAACGTACATTTGAAAGGACACCCTTTGCTACCATAAATCTGTAGTTGAGGTTTGGGCGTTGGCATGCTGGGATCAAAATATCGGGTTGCGGCGGCATAGTTTCTAAACGGATGTGGGATTGCATCCACATCTGTTACTACGCGTGTTTTATATACGCCCGGCTGCA
>JBIIMQ010000059.1:0-10709 GCA_044337935.1 Candidatus Nitrotoga sp. | reverse complement strand
TACACCCAGCAAAGACAATGGCAGAATAATTATTCCGCCGAGTTTAAATGCGATCCAAACTTCTTGTAGCTCTTGCATGGTTAACTCCAAATGAAAGGGATAATCCCTATTTCCCGTTTAAAGAACATAACTTACCCGGAAAATTTTTGCCATAATTCAAACTTAAAACACACCCGTTCTAATCTTAATTTCCCTAAATTTCTTCATTTTACCCAACTTTAGACATTCAGCCTTCATCCTTGCATCACCCAAACGATGACACCATTCAGACTGAAACGATAACGACTATTACTACCTGCTACTAATGGCTACCACACCCGCAATATGGGGTCGCCACGTTACCCACGGAAAATAACGAAGACTGTGGTTACAGCCGCACCGAGTAGAATGTCGATATGCATAAACCTATCAAAAAATACAGAAGAATCAAATCAGCTAACGCCCCATTGCGCTGCATTATTGAGCACAGATAAATCACACGAACTGTATGATAACTTCAAAACAGTGGCATATCTTTAGTGCCGCACCTCACCGCGTCATGTTCTTCGGCGGCACACTACAAACCCTTGCCGTGATGCTGTGGTTGCTGACTGAATTGCTGACAAGACATGGTGTGCTCTGGCATCCCATATCTTGGGTAATTGCACCCAATGCCGCACACGCAGGGTTAATGATTTACGGCCTGTTTCCGTTTTTCATGTTCGGCTTTCTGATGACGACATTTCCGCGCTGGATGAAAGGCAGCGAAATTCCGCCACATCGATATGTGCCCGCCTTTGTGCTGCTCATGCTGGGGGCTATCAGTTTCCATATCGGGCTTTTGATTAGTCATACCCTATTGATTGCTGCCGTCTTCAGCACGCTATCGGGATGGATCCTGGCACTGTATGCACTGTTGCGCGTATTGCTTGACACTCCGCGCCAAAACAAACGTCACCCGCAACTCATTTTCATCGCACTAAGCCTGGACTGGTGCGGCCTCGTTGCCTACCTTGTCTGGTTATTGGGTGGCAACACAGCATGGTTGCGTTTCTCTATTCAGGGAGGATTGTGGCTATTTCTGTTGCCGGTATTTGCCAGTGTTGCGCATCGCATGATTCCATTCTTCACCGCCAGTGCGCTAACGCATAACTATATTCCGAGCCCGCATTGGACTTGGTGGGCCATGTTGATTGCCAGCGCAGGGCATGGCCTGCTGCAACTCAATGATGCCGCAGCCTGGCTTTGGCTATGCGACGCGCCACTGGCTATCGTGGCACTCCATTTGTCGCACAGCTGGGAATTTCGCCGCAGCCTGAAAATCCCGCTACTGAGCATATTGCACATCGGCTTTGCTTGGCTCGGCATCGCCATGCTGCTGTTCACCGTGCAAAGCTTTGTGCTATTCATCAGCCACGGCAACACCTTTATCTGGGGACTTGCGCCCTGGCATGCACTAACCATAGGCTGCTTCTCCACCTTGCTGATCGGCATGGCCACACGCGTCACACTCGGTCATTCCGGACTGCCGATGAAAGTGGATAACCCGATTAATTTAATGTTTATAGGATTACAGCTTGTCGCCGTGCTGCGTGTGCTGGCGGACATGTTGCCGCTGCAAGCCGGGCACTGGCTGTATGTCGCTGCAGGAACAGTCTGGTTGGCAAGTTTTGGGTCTTGGGTAATGCGCTATTTACCCGTCTACTGGCGGCCACGCACCGACGGCCGACCCGGATAAGCTGTGCTTACAACACATCGCTTAATCTAAAAAGCCGTTTCCTGGTAAAGAAATTTCTGAAAGCCGCTGAACACCTTGCCGATCTCCTCCGGCTTGCCTAAATCAGCCACAGCATCCACAATCGAATCGTGATACTTCAAGCACAGCAACGGCTTCAGCTTTTCCGAATCGAGCTCCTCCACACCAACGCTGACGTAGTGCGAGAGCACGAAATCGAGGAAGACCTGTTGTTTGCTGTTGAAGTGGGTACTGATGAACGCCATCGCCTGGGCCGCACGCTCTTCGCGGGTGAGCGGGGCCAGAGCATAGGCCACGTGGGCCAGCACGTCGAACAGATCGCTTTTCTCCGCGTCGATAATCCTCTGCATTTCGGCCAGATGATCCTTGCCGAAGCCTTTTTCGGCGAGCCCCTCCAGCAGTTTCCTGCGCGTATCCGGCGCGCCCCACAAGGCCCGCAGCTCCTCTTCGTCCTTGAAAAACTCAGGCAGCTTGCCGAACAGCGCTTCCATGAACTGCTGCGCCGACATCGGCGAACCGTCCGGATGCCAGAAGCTGGTCACCATCATGTGCTGAATGGTGCGCGTCTTGCCATCGGCTAGTTTAATCTTGATTTTCTGCCGCGCATGGTATTCCGTCGCCGGTTCTCGCGCCTCGATGGGCGCACGTGGCGCGGAAGCCGGCGCTGCTTCCCTTGGTTCCGGCTCAATCGGCTCGCCATCCCACTCCGGGTCATTGAAATGATGGTGCGCCCTCACGAAATCGTAGATCGTGAAGTAATCCTTACCGTCATAAAGTCGCGTGCCGCGCCCGATGATCTGTTTGAACTCGATCATCGAATTGATAGGCCGCAGCAACACGATGTTGCGCACGTTGCGGGCATCCACGCCGGTCGAAAGCTTCTGCGAAGTGGTTAGAATAGTAGGAATAGTCTTCTCGTTATCCTGAAAATCCCGCAGGGTTTGCTCGCCCAACGCGCCATCATCGGCCGTCACCCGCTGGCAGTAATTCGGGTCGGTGCTGCTCTTCGTCTGGTTGATCAGATCCCGTATCACCAGCGCGTGAGCCTGGTTCGCGCAGAAAACCAGCGTTTTCTCCCGCTGGTCGATCTGCGACATGAATATCTCGACCCGCTTTTTCTCCCGCTCCCTGATCTCGATGATCTTGTTGAAGTCGGCTTCCTCGTAGCGCTTGCCCGCCTCGATCTCGCCCTCGACCAGCGTATCATCGGGCGTATAGACGTACTCGTCGAGCGTTGTGGAAATCTGTTTCACCCGGAACGGTGTCAGAAAACCGTCATTGATGCCGTCCTTGAGCGAGTAACCAAACACCGGCTCTCCAAAATAGGCGTAAGTATCCACGTTGTCGCGACGCTTGGGCGTAGCTGTCAAACCAAGCTGCACGGCGGGAGCAAAGTAGTCAAGAATACCGCGCCAGTTGCTTTCGTCATTCGCCCCGCCCCGGTGGCATTCGTCGATCACGATAAAGTCGAAGAAATCCGGCGGATACTCACCAAAATACCCTTCGTCAGATTCGGTAGTTGAACCTGACGATGCCATAAATGTCTGGAAGATGGTGAAGAAAATACTGCCGTTCTTCGGCACCTTACCCTTCTTACGGATGTCCTCCGGGGCGATGCGAACCAGCGCATCTTCGGGAAAGGCGGAAAAGGCGTTGAACGCCTGATCGGCCAGAATGTTACGGTCAGCCAGAAACAGAATGCGCGGCCGCCGCGTCGGTTCGTTCTCCGTCTTCCGGTCGCTCAGGTTCCAGCGGCTGTGGAACAGCTTCCATGCAATTTGGAAAGCGATAAAAGTCTTGCCTGTGCCGGTCGCCAATGTCAGCAGAATGCGCTGTTTCTGGTCGGCAATAGCCTCAAGCACCCGCTCGATGGCGATATCCTGATAGTAGCGCCCCTGAAAGTAGCCGCCCCGATCCTCGAACGGCACGGCCGCGAAGCGGTCGCGCCAAACGTTATGAGCGGCAAAAGTACGGTTCCACAATTCCTCCGGCGTCGGGTAGCTCGCTAATTCGGCCTCGATGCCGGTATGCATGTCGATGCCGTAGATACTCTGCCCGTTGGTGGAATAGGTGTAGCGAACGGCCAGCTTGCCCGCGTAATCCTTGGCCTGTCCCACGCCCTCTGTCAGCGCCTTGCCCCACGCCTTGGCCTCGACCACGCCCAGTTTGGTGTTGCGATACTCCAGCACATAATCGGCGGTGAGCCCTTTGCCACGCTTGCCGTGGCCCTCAATGCGGCCGAGCGTAATCGGATACTCGCGGCGGATGCGGCTGCCTTCGACCACGCCCCAACCCGCCGCCGCAAGGGCAGGGTCGATGTATTCGGCGCGGGTTTCGGCTTCGTTCATGAGTGTTTCAGCACATAATGGCCGGTCTTGCTGCCGCCGACCTTCTCCACCACCCCCGCGTCCAGCAGGGGGCGCAGCAAGTCCATCGCCCCCTGCCGCGACACGCCCAGCGCGGCCCAGATGTCCGCCGGCGCCATGCCGCCGTGGTCGCGCAGCAAATGCAGCAGTTGCTCCTGCCGCGGGCGCAACACCAGCTTGTCGGCAGATTTCACCTGCAAGGTCTGAATCCGCAGCCAAACCCGCTCCAGCGTTTGCCGCAAGCCGGCCGCACAGTATTCGAGCCAAGCACTCATGTCCTCGCCCGCTTCGCGCACGCCTTGCAGCGCGGCATAGTAGGCGGGCCGGTCTTCCCAGTAATACTCATCGACTGAAAAAATGTGATGCGTGTCAAAGCCGCGCCGGTACAGCTCCCACAAAGCTAGCGCCCGGCCCGTACGGCCATTGCCGTCGGCAAAGGGGTGGATGGCCTCAAAGCGGTAATGCAGGATGGCCGAGCTGAGCACCGGTGAGAGCGTCCGTGCCGCCGTGTTCCACCATTCCAGCAGCTCGAACATCAGGCCCGACACGGCGTCCGCCGGCGGCGGGCGGTAGGCCCCCACGCGCACGGCGATCATGCGGTACTTGCCGGCTTCGCCCTGGTCCATCACCTGGCCCGCCAGAATGCGGTGCAGCTCCAGCACGTCGGCATGGCCCATCTTCTTTTTGGCGGCATGCTTTTCCACGTAGCGCAGCCCGGCAAAGTAGTTGAGCACCTCGCGCTTGGCCCGCACGCCGGGGGTAGAAAGCTCGCGCCCTTCCTCCAGCGCGCGCACCTGCTCCAGCGTCAGCGGGTTGCCCTCGATGGCGGTGGAGGCATGCACATTGCGGGTGCGGGTGTCCTTCTGCAAGGCAGGCACCCAGGCCAGGTCCACCACCGCGCCCTGAATTCGCTCACGCAAGGCCGCCACCTGCTCGACTTGGGTGAGCAGTGCCGGGGTGATGGTGAATTGCGGAATATACGCCATGGCCGCAGGCTAAATGACTGTCAAGTATAAGTCAAGTTTTGCGTCAAGTCGGGTTGGGCGCGGGCGAGGATGTGGCGATTTTTTAGCATTTCATCGACACGTGGCGGCGATATGTCGATGGCGTGTACATGTCCAGGCCATCGACGCCCCCAAGTCACAACGCCCCGCTGAAAGCCTGGTGCAGCAGGGATTTTTTCAGGTCGTTTTCTTCGCCGCCTTTTTCACCACCGTCGGGCGCAACGCCTTGCCCGGCGGCAGAAAACTCTCCCCAGACACCACCGGCCTGCCGGTCTTGGCTTCCAGTGCCTTGCGCGCCTGCCTCGCAATCGCCCCTCCCTTGGTGGCGGCCACCTTGTTTTCTGCCATGCCGGTCGCATCATCCGTTTCGGCAATCTGCCGCGTTGACAACTCCGCCAGCGCGGTAAAAATCAGTTCCGCCTCGCTCATGTGGTCGCGCAAATTGTGATCCTGCAAACCCTTCTTCGCCTTGTGCGCCTTCACACTCACGCCCGACCATTCCTGATGAATGATGTTGGTGAGAATGGCAAATTCCTCGCCTTGCTTGATGGCGTGGTTTGCCCAGTAATCGGTCAGCTTATTGCGCGTCTCCTGCCCGGTCATGCGCTGCTGTATCCACTTCGCGCTGCGCCCGTGTTTTTGCCAGGTCTCGCGGGCGCGATCCAGCGACAAGGCCGGGTCGGCCATCTCCCGCATGCGCTCGTAGCCCACCTTGGCCAGCCACAACTTGATCGGTTCGGCCTTCGGGCTGGGGACAGACTGCACCAGACGCAGCAGGGTTTCGGCGGTGGCGACGTCGGTAAGGTAGTTCTTGCCGTCGGCGGCGGGCAGTTTCAGTCGGTTACAGTTTGTAACCGACTCACTGCCTTCCTTGGCCAAGCGGTTTTTCAGCACCTTCCAGTAATTTCGCGCCGCTTGATAATCCGGCTGCTGGGTCAGCACCTGAATAATATCCACCACTGAAAACCACCAGACTTCGGTTTCCTCGTCATACACGCGGCGGATTTCGTGGGCTTCGAAAAGGGCAGGTTGAACCTTCATGGGTGGTCTCCTACAAGTTGCCGCTGAACGCTTGGTGCAGCAGCGATTTTTTCAGCGCGTCGAGCGCGTCGAGCTTGCGCTGGTAGAGGGATTCGAGGCGGCGGGTTTCGGCGCGGAGGTCGTCTAGCTTGCTGGTGACAGCCTTCTGCTCGGTCAGTGATTTTGGAAACGATATGACGACTTCTCGAATTTCTTCCAAGTGAAGATTTGGAACGCCAACCCCCTTGAGTCGCTTGTTGAATTGGTGTTTCGCAACAGGCGAATTGATGAAATGCAGCAACAGTTGCGGGAGTATTTCACCTTTCGACCGCAACAGGGCCAAGCTGACATAAATGTCAAATGTCACATCTCTATCGACGATTGCTGCGACTCCCGTCGTTCCATTCTTCGCCAGCAAAATATCGTTCAGACGGGGCGCAACGCGCTTGTGCATTTCAGCGTGTTGCTTGGCATCGATGTATTTGATGTTGTCCCAATTAATTGTTCCGCTGGTGACGTTTCTCGATGACAGAAAAACCACTCCTTCTTCGAAGTAGGTTGGTGTTTGGTGAGTTCCGTCGGTGATTTTTTCGCAAACATCTTTGAGATGTTTTTCTACCCACCCCTCGCCGCGCTGGGTGAAAACGGATTGCAGGTGGCTTTCGAACAGGGCGCGGGCGTTTTGGAGGTTCTTTTCGGCGTTGGCGCGGGCCTTGGCGATGCCGTCAAACGCTTCGTCGAGAATGCCGACGATGCACTGCTGTTCGGGGAGGGGAGGAACAGGGATCGTGACTTCCTTGAGCTTGCTGCCAGACAACTCTTTGAAGGTCGCGCCAGTTCCAAGCGAATTCAACAAATCAACGATGCTGCTCAGATAGTAATACAGAAACTTGTGCTGGAGCTGGTTGACGGGAATTATCCCTTTACAGCCTTGATTTGTTGCCATTGGTTCGGTGTTGATGACCAAGTGGCCGATTGGAGCGCGTGACGAGAGAATCACAGAGTTAGATGGCAGCATCCGCGCTGAGCTGTCACGAAGACCCAAGTCCGTAATTTTGCGTTCAGTATCATTGACGTAAGGGGTGAGACGTTTGCCCATTTCGGCAGGCGTGATCCACAGGTGGCTACCATCCCAGTATTCGGGTACGCCCGTTTTAGGTGTGCCACCGTTCATGACTTCACATACATCGCCCAGAGTCTTCGTCTGCCAACCTGCCTTCATCGCGCACCACCCAGAGCACCGTCATTCCCGCGCAGGCGGGAATCCAGTGGGTTTAATGAATCAAAGGCATTTTCTTTTTGCTGGGTTCCCGCCTGTTTATCTTGCTGGATTCCCGCCTGCGCGGGAATGACGAGTAGAGCGGGAACGACGGTTTGGGGTTTTTCGCCAATTATTTCAAACCAGAGGTCGTTCCAGTCCGGGTTGGTTTGTTCAATAGTTTTCAACTTCCATTTACGCAACCATTTTTTCATAGCATTTTCTTTGCGAATGGCACCTTTCATCGTTTCATGCTGCTCGAACCACACCAGCATTTTCACAGCGTATTTCTTGGTAAAACCTTCGGCCAATCCTTCCTTGTGCTGCCAAACTCGCTGAATCAAATCGGAGGTCACTCCGATATACAGTGTGCCATTACGTTGGCTGGAGAGCATGTAAACGGCAGGTTGCTTCATGGCTATATGTCATTCCCGCGAATGCGGGAATCCAGTGGATTTAAACAAAAGACATTTTTGAATTGCTGGATTCCCGCATTCGCGGGAATGACGATCAGGGAGATTTGCGTGTTTCTCATAACAATGCGCATATGCCTTGCAGCACTGCCGCGCTCTCCGCATCCAATGCTGCGATTTCGTCCATGATGTCCTGCGGGCTGCGATGCGCGATTTCCTCACCGCCAGCGGGATTTTTCACCGACAGATCGTACCCTTCGGCTGCGCTCAGGGCATGGGTATCAACAGACCAGCTCTTGGGCGAATCGGCAAAGGTTTTTTGCAGCTCAACAAATTCAGCCAGGTCGGCGTCGTTGAGCGGGTTGGTCTTGCCCATATTGCGGCCGGGGTCGAGCTGGTAGTACCAGACCTTTCTGGTTGGTGCGCCTTTCTCAAAGAACAGCACCACGGTTTTCACGCCCGCGCCCTGGAAGGTGCCGCCGGGGCAATCGAGGATGGTGTGCAGGTTGCAACTTTCCAACAGCAGTTTGCGCAGGCTCACCGAAGCGTTGTCGGTATTGGAGAGGAAGGTGTTCTTGATCACCACGCCGGCGCGGCCGCCGGCCTTGAGCATTTTGATGAAGTGCTGGAGGAAAAGAAAGGCCGTTTCGCCGGTGCGGATGGGGAAGTTCTGCTGGACTTCCTTGCGCTCTTTGCCGCCGAAGGGCGGATTGGCCAGGATTACATCCATGCGGTCCTTGTCCTGAATGTCGGCAAGGTTCTCGGCCAGGGTGTTGGTGTGGGCGATGTTGGGTGCCTCGATGCCGTGCAGGATCATGTTCATGATCGCGATGACGTAGGCCAGCGATTTCTTTTCCTTGCCGTAGAAGGTGCGCTCTTGCAGCGTCTTGATATTGCTGGTGGTAAGGCCGGGCCTGGCCTTGAGGTAATCGAACGCCTCGCACAGAAAGCCCGCCGAGCCACAGGCGCCGTCGTAAATGCGCTCGCCGATTGTTGGCTGCACCACTTGCACCATGGCGCGAATCAACGGCCGCGGGGTGTAGTACTCACCGCCGTTGCGCCCGGCATTGCCCATGTTCTTGATCTTGGCTTCATACAGGTGCGACAGCTCGTGCTTTTCGGTTTGCGAGCGGAAGCGCAATTCGTCAATGTGGTCGATGATCTCGCGCAGGTTGTAGCCGCTGTGGATCTTGTTTTTGATCTCGCCAAAGATTTCGCCAATCTTGTACTCGAGGGTATTCGGCCCGCTGGCCTTCTGCTTGAAACCGTGCAGGTAGGGAAAGAGTTTGCGGTCGACGAAATCGCGCAGGTCGTCGCCGGTTAGTGCCTTGTTGTGGTCAAGCTTGCCGTCAGTTCCTTTGGGCGCGGCCCAGCTTTCCCAGCGGTAGGGCGCGTCGAGAATGAAGGTGTATTTCTTGCCCCCCAGCTCTGCTTCCATGGCCTTGTCCTGCTCCAAACTATCCAGGAATTTCAGGAACAGCAGCCAGGAGGTCTGCTCGGTGTAGTCCAGTTCGCTGGCACAACCGGCCTCTTTCCAGAGGACATCATCGATGTTTTTGAAAGCTTGTTCGAACATGAGCAGTCGCTATTCCGGGATGATGGGCTATATGAGACCGAAGGCACTAATATAAACGATATCGATGTTGTTGAACAAAAAGCTCGAATCGCTTCGCCGTGACAGAAAAACCTTGGATGCAAATGGACGCTGGAAACGTTTATGGATCAAAAAACCCGCGAATCGCCAGGATTAACGCGGGTTTATTGCACTGCTTTATACTGCTTATTGGTGGTGATAGGTGGAATTGAACCACCGACCTCAGCGTTATGAGTGCTGCGCTCTAACCATCTGAGCTATATCACCTGAAATCGTATCGTCGCTTTAAAAAAGCTGTCATAAATCGCCACGAAGAGCGCGGCATTTTCCAGATTTAACCGTTACTTGTCAATCGCGCAAACCCTTCCCCGCGCATTCGCGGAAGTACTCAGGTTTGATCACACGCCACCAAGTGTACCGCGCTGCCGGCAAACTCCTTTTGCAGGTTTACCATTTTCTCAATTGCCGCCGCATCCAGAGATTTAAGCACGAACACCGTGCTTCTGAATTTGCTCATGAGCTCTCCGGTCTTGACGGTTTTTAGACCTTTCGCATGCAAGCTGTCAAAAACCTTGCGCGCCGCCTTATCTGTCTTGAACACGCCCAGCGAAATAGCGTTCTTCCATTGCTCGGAGTCTCTCACGGTAAAGTAGTCCTTAACATTGTGCGCCTTGAGTTCAGCGATATTCTTATCCATTTCTGCCCGGGTTTTTGCGGGCGGCATATACACCCAATAACCAACCGTATAGTCAGTCTGTCGCTGCGTCAGTTTATCGGCCAATTTTAATGTGGTTAAGGCTGCCGTAGCACGGTCGCTATCCGTACCGGAAAATTCCCCCCACTCCAGGCACACATCGGTGAATGCCCGTTGATCCTGCGGAGTGGCCGATACAGCTGAAGACGGTGAAAATTCCGATGCCGTGACTGGCACATCCAGTAATTTTATCTTTTCCCCATTCAGCGGTGGCTTATGTTTCGGGCTTTTACTTTCTCCCGTCAACATGTCGCCCCATTGAACATATGAAAAGAAAATCAAATTCGCCAGCAGCAATATCCAGAGTAGCCACTTCATTAAATTACCTCATTTTTTATTTTGATTTTTAAAACTTAAAATTTCATTTCGTTCATCATCAATTCGCGTTGGGGAAACGCGAATTGATTCGGCTTTCCCTAAAAAACCTGTCGAGGTTTAATTTTCCTGCCCAATTATCTGCAAACCACGCAACACCAGATTATCCACCCGGATCACCGGCAATTTAAGATGCATCTGCACATTATCTGCCGCACCACCGCTCAACAGGCAACGCACACTCCCGCGT
>JBIIMQ010000183.1:0-3136 GCA_044337935.1 Candidatus Nitrotoga sp. | reverse complement strand
GGCTAATATCAGGCGCAATTTGCAGCTGCCAGGTACCAGCGGGATATTTCAGATTATCAGCATGGGTGTTCGAACCGCCCGGTTTTCATTCCGGGGTTGGACAACTGATTACAATAATTCCCGGCGCGAGATAATCGATGTTGATGCCGGATTAAACGGCGATGTGGAACGCGCAGTTGTCCGCAGGATGATTGAGTTGATTCGCAGGCATTTCAACGGAAATTTTAACTGGGAATCACACCGGCTGAATCGTGTGGTTGTCTTGTCTGCCCGCATGGAAGATAACGCCGGGCTGGAAGATTTTTTGATGCTTGAATTTTTTGGCGCCGATTCCGGTTTTCAGCGTAATTGGCCATTGCGTTAAAATTTTTTTGCGACGGCACGTATCGGGGTTTATCGTGGTATTGATCCGGCAGGGGGCGGATTAATATTGGCGAGAGGGTATATAAATAGCTGCGTTCAGTAGGGTTATATATGCATTGCCATAAATGCTTACTATCGTGTACTCTCACGAACAGTTTGTTGTGCTGGATTAGGTTATTTTTCTCTAAAACAAGTCGTTATTGCGCCGTATTGGATAATGTACGATTATTCATGTGGATAACCGCGTTTGTTCGAGTATATTATTGTTTTAGCGGAATAAACATCGTGCAAGGCACCGGGCTGTGATTGAATACAATCAGCAGTTTTTCTGATCCAATGGTGTGATTTTGGATGTGAGTTTTAGAAATTAAGAACAATGAATAATATTGGTAAAAAATAGGCGTGCTTTTGTCGTCAGGTTTTTGTGAGAAGTCGTTTTTGTAACCCGAGAATCAATACAGAGATCATGATAATTAATTATTATTCATGCCCAATTATGTTGAGTTTAATGCCATGTCAAAAAAAATAATTCCGATTGTAGATTTTCGTCATTCCAAGGCGATTCCTGTTGTTCCCGATGTTATGGAAGAGCCCAATGGGTTGATCGGCGATAAGTTAGGACGTCCGTTGCAGGATTTGCGTATTTCTTTGACGGATCGTTGTAATTTCAGGTGTGTGTATTGCATGCCTGTGGAGGCGTTTGGTAAAGATCATGTGTTTATGCCGCGGGCTTCAATGATGACGTTTGAAGAGATTGCCCGTGTTGCAAAAATTTTCATTAATCACGGTGTCCAAAAAATCCGCCTGACGGGTGGTGAACCCTTGTTGCGTAAGCATGTGGAAAACTTGATTGAGATGCTTGCAAATCTGAATACATACGATGGCGGCAAGTTGGATTTGACGCTGACCACTAACGGCGCACTACTTGGAAAAAAAGCGCAGTCGCTGAAAGATGCCGGGTTAAATCGCGTTACGGTTTCTCTGGATTCTTTGGATGACACTACTTTCAAGCGCATGAATGGTGTCGCTTTCCCCGTGACGGATGTTCTGCGTAGCTTGGATGTTGCCCATTCGGTTGGCCTTGGCCCGATCAAAGTTAATATGGTTGTAAAAGGCGGGATGAACGATCAGGAAATTGTACCCATGGCGCGTTACTTCAAAGATTCGCCCTTCATATTACGATTTATCGAATACATGGACGTGGGGACATCTAACCAGTGGGAAATGGGCGAAGTGATTCCATCCGCCGAAGTGGTGCGACGAATTTCGGCCCATATGCCACTTGAAGAAATTGAACCAAACTGTTCCGGTGAGACCGCAGAGCGTTGGCGTTATCGGGATGGCGGAGGTGAAATTGGTGTTATTTCAAGTATCACCAAGACGTTTTGTCATGAATGTGTCCGTGCCAGATTATCAACAGAAGGTAAGTTATATACCTGCCTCTTCGCGGAGAGTGGCCACGATTTGCGGGCATTGATGCATAGCGGGAAAACGGATCAGGAAATTTCTACTGCCCTTGCACATATATGGCGGTCGCGCGCGGACCGTTACTCGGAGTTGCGGAGCGCAAGCACGAAGAGCAAGGCGCAAACAGGTAAAAAGATTGAAATGTCTTATATCGGGGGTTAACGCCTCGCATACCTGTCCGCCGGGTACGTCAAACTCATTTGTCCGGATAACGCGACCGCTATATCGGGTGAAACCGAAAACGGTTCGGTAATTATGCGGCTATCCGCACAACATTAATCCGGCTGCTAAATTTAATAAAAGGATACATCATGGAATCCAAGTCTTCCTTTTTGTCCGCCCTTGAAACAATGGGTGATTACGATCCGGGATCAATGCCGGTGGAGCAGGCGCGTCAGATTATTCTGCAATTTCTTGCGCCATTGACGGAGTGTGAATCGCTACCCGTGAGTGAGCTGTTGAATCGCACGTTGGCGGCAGATATTCAGTCTCCGATGAATGTACCACCGCATGATTATTCGGCAATGGATGGTTACGCTGTGCGCAGCGAGGATCTGGCGAAGGCCCCCGGACGACTTACCGTTATTGGCAGTGCTTTTGCCGGTCGCCTGTTCAAGGGTCGGGTTGCGGCAGGTGAGTGCGTGCGCATTATGACGGGAGCGCTTATTCCTGAAGGTTGTGACAGCGTGGTGATGCAGGAGCATGTTCAGGTCGATGGCACCTCGATTGAAATAAAAGCAGGACATCAGCGTGGTCAGAATATTCGCCTGGTTGGGGAAGATATGATGCAGGGCTCTACGGTGTTGACTCGCGGACAGGTTATTCGTCCCGCCGAGATGGGCTTGTTGGCTTCGCTGGGGCTGACTGATGCCAAAGTTTACCGCAAATTAAAAGTTGCGTTATTTTCCACTGGAGATGAATTGCAGCAACCGGGAACGCCGTTAGCGCCGGGTGAAATATATAACAGTAATCGCTATACACTGCTCGGTATGTTGGGCGAACTGGGCGTAGAAATTATAGATATGGGTACGATTCGCGACGACAAAGCCAGCCTCAAGATGGCATTATTGGATGCCGCTGAGCGGGCCGATGTCATCATAACCAGTGGTGGAGTTTCGGTGGGTGAGGCTGATTACATCAAGCAGCTGTTGGCAGAAATTGGCGAGGTTGTGTTCTGGAAAATAGCCATGAAACCGGGCAAACCACTTGCCTATGGCAAAATTGGAGCCTGCCATTTCTTTGGGTTACCGGGTAATCCGGTTGCAGTCATGGTAACGTTCCAGCAGTTCGTTCGTGATGCTTTGCG
>JBIIMQ010000182.1:0-3138 GCA_044337935.1 Candidatus Nitrotoga sp. | reverse complement strand
TCATTAGCCGATTTTATCAAGCGTATGAATCAGGCTATGCATGGAGACGATCCGGCCTACTATAACGTCCCGGATAGTCAGGAATTAATTTCGCAATATTTACTGCTTTATTCAATGTCCGGCGAACCGGGCGATTTTGATTCCTATGTCGATTATGGTTATCGCTCTGCCAATCTGACGGTGTTTTTGAAAACAGATAGCAGCGCTTACATAGAGAAGCTGGTCGAAAAAATTAATGCCTTTACAGTGCGAAACTTTGATAAAAATGTGCATGTCGGGATCGGCGGCAGTGTCCCCCAAGGTGCAGCACTCAATGAGGTGATGGTTTATGGGAAGATACTCAATATCCTACAAATCACTGCTGTCGTTTTCATTATTTCCAGCCTGATTTTTCGTTCAGTGGTAGCAGGAATGTTGGTGTTGTTGCCTCTTCTGGTCGCTGTCCTGGCTAACTTTGGCCTGATGGGATGGAGTGGAATCCCACTGAATATTTCTACTTCACTGATTTCGGCGATGGCCGTTGGGATAGGGGCAGATTATGCAATCTATCTGATCTACCGGTTGCGGGAAGAGCTGGTCGCGGGAGTCGACGAAATTACAGCGGTTCGAAACGTTATTGGAACTGCCGGTCAAGCGGTTCTATTTGTGGCACTTTCGGTATCAGCCGGTTACGGCGTGTTGTTATTGTCGTTTGGATATAATATCCACAAATGGTTGGCTATTTTGATTGCCGAGGCCATGATCATGAGTTCATTATCTGCGTTGTTACTGATTCCTGCGCTCATTCTTACTTTTCGTCCAGCTTTTATTTTTAGGAGATCTGCCCGTGAAACCTAATTCAATGCCTATGTACGCCTTTATGTTGGTGCTTGTTTTTGGTTGGTTAATGCAGCCTGGAAATGGACGGGCAGCGGAGATTGATTTGATTCAAATCATGCAAAAAAATTTCGTTGTTTCCAAGGTGGAAGATTCGGTCGCCGAGGCCACGTTTACTTTGGTTAACAAGTCCGGACAGGAACGGGTGCGCAAAACTTTCGGTACAACCAAGCTTGAGGAAAACGGTATTGATAACATGCGCATGACGCGATTTCTGTCACCGCCGGACGTAAAAGGAACGGTATCGTTGCTGATTGAACATACTAATAAGGATGATGATATCTGGATCTATCTGCCTGCATTAAAGAAAGTGCGACGTCTGGTTTCCAACAATAAAAAAGACAGCTTTATGGGTACGGATTTTTCTTATGCCGATGTGATTGGTTACAAGGTGGTCGAATGGAATTATAAGCTGTTGAAAGAAGAATCGATAGATGGGCAGCTTTGTTATGTTGTTGAAGCAATACCAAAATCTGAAATTATTAAAACCAGCAATGGCTATTCGAAGCGTATTGGTTGGCTACGTAAAGATAATCTGATGGCAATAAAAATGGATTATTGGGATGAGGCGGGGCAGTTGTTAAAAACTTCGACATATACGGATGTTCAATTGGTAGACAAGGCGCGTGGCAAATGGCAGGCAATGCGTCTTGAGGCGAGTAATGTTCAGACCGGTCACCGCACGGTAATTAAATTCGATAATTTCAAGGCAAACCAGCAGGTAAAGGATGAGTTCTTTACCACGCGGTATATGGAAAAAGAATAATGTGGGCAATGCGCGCCAGTATGTTATGTCGTATAAGGCGCGCCTTGTCATGGGTAATTTTTTTTGCATTATTCGGTATACAGCCGGTTTATGCATTAATCGTAGGAGAAATCGAGGTTGTCGGCAGGGAAGGAGAGCCGCTGCTTGCATACGTTCCGATATTACCGACCATATCGGATGAGAAAATAACTGTTGCTTGTTTTTCATTGACGAAGATTGAAGGGGGGCAGGAAGGGGTAGTTCTGTCCACTACAAGACTGGGGTTGGAGGAAGATGGAAATACCGGTCAAAAAATTAAAATTTCCACAACGGTTCCAATTAACGCTCGTTTTTTGACAGTTCAGTTAAAAGCGCGCTGTGCCTTACATGATTTGGTTATTCGTGAGTTTAATATCGAACTAAAATCGGCAACAAATCCCTCGTCCCATTTGATGGAAAATTTTACGACCGCGGAGAAAAAAAATGCGGCGGATGTTTTGCAAAGAACAGATGAAAAAAGTATTTTGCAAAAACCGGATATAAATGGCTCTGTTCGGGCCGGATATTTCAGTTCATCGCGAATGCTGGATGGAAGAAATGATTTGGGTACCGGCTCGGTGTGGCTTAAAGCAACGCAAAATATCGGGGAGGATGCTTCCCTGATCGCCAAGGGGTGGGCTCGAAACGATGGATTTTATGGGTCTTCAAAAAAGTTACAAGAGGGATACCTGAACTTTAGCTCCGGGAATATGGATTATCGGGTTGGCAGGCAAATCATAGTATGGGGACGGGCAGATCGCTTGAATCCAACGGACAATCTGACGCCAAGAAACTTTACTTTATTAACGCCGGAAGAGGATGATCAGAGAATAGGATCGTTGGCGGCAAAAGCAACGTACCATTTGCATGAAAATTCGCTGACGGGCATATGGCTTCCGGGAACGGATTCACATATTTTCCCGATTGCTGCAACACCGGGCGCTTTCTTTACCCAACATACTCCGCGTGCCAACCGAGTTGCGTTGAAGTTTGATCGAAGCGGTGGTGATGTGGAATGGTCAGCTTCTTACTATAACGGGATGGATTTGACGCCTGACATTGCAATTGGAGCAACGACTGTATCCGGAACAAATTTAATATTTGATCATAACCGCATCCGGGTATTGGGAATGGACGCCGCGACGGTTATTGGGCGTTATGGACTACGTGCCGAGGCTGCATATACCTGGACAGCCAATACGGGTGCGAATGATTTTCTTGTAAAAAAGCCGTTCCTTTATATGGTGATGGGAGGGGACAGAACGTTTTTTGATTACCTTAACGTCAATATGCAATATTATTTTCGTCATGTGACCAATTATTCGGATCCGCAGGCGATAACCGACCCCCTCTTGCGTACGATTGGAATTCAGGCAACAGCATTATGGAATCAGTTCAGTCGGTCCCAGCATGGAATTAGTGCACGGGTTAGTAACAAATGGTTGAATGAAACGCTCGAGGGAGAAATTGCTACTGTT
>JBIIMQ010000181.1:0-3147 GCA_044337935.1 Candidatus Nitrotoga sp. | reverse complement strand
AGCCGCGCCGATAACTTTGACCGGGATACTGGAAATTGATTTATTTTTAACGCCGCCGGCCATAATTATTTATTCCCTGTCGCATTTGCTTCACGGTCAAGCGGGCTCAGCTCGAGCAAGTGCGCACGGCTAACTTCCGCATGGGCATCAGCGGTGTTACGCTCAATTCGCCACAATGCACGCACCGCTTCCACATGATATGGATTGAGCCGCAAAATTTTTTGCAACGCCTCTTTCTCACTCAAACCATGCTCGCGCGCCTGAGCTAAAGATGAAAACATGTTATCAGCCAACGCATACGCAATCCAGCGATCTTTTGCATTTGCCTTATATGCCAAGTGCGTCAGCTGGTTAGCCTGTTGCGTTGCGCCACGGGCAGCCGCAAGCCAACTTCGCGTCATCAATTCACTCGCCACGTAGGCACGCTCGAAAGCATCCTTATCGCCATCACTAATACCCAGCAACGTTGCGGCAGCTTTCATATTCGGCCTGGTTTTCAGCAAAAACTGCAGTAACTTTGTCACATCCAATTCACCAGCATAGCGTGCGCGCGGCAGACGAAACTCAATTACCGGCGACCACTCATCTTGCACCTGTTGTTCCGGACTAGTCGGCAAAGGCCCCCAATAACGTCCCAGCCATGTCCACCCTCCTTCGCCGACAGTCACCTCTTCCTGTTGCCCCGCGGACATACGCTGTAGATTATGCAGCAATCCCTGCGCACCCATGAACTTCTGTCGTGGGCCAACCAACGCTAAATGCATCCCATCAAGAAATATTTGCGCATCTGGAAAAACCCGCCGAAAACTATTAAAAACCACATTTAAAGATTTCTGGTCGAATTGGTTGAGCGCCAACCACTGAACAAATAGTCCATTGTCACTTAGGCGGTTACGCACACGCTGAAATTGCTGCACTGATAATAAAGAACTCGACCCCGCCAAATCCGGATGAAATACGTCACCGATTATGACGTCATATTGATTCCGACCTGCACTTAAAAAATGACGCACATCATCGCGTTCCACTTTGGTTTGACGTAAAGCGTTACGATTTAACGGGACAAACCAGCTTGAAGCGGAATTAATCGCGCCTTGTGACAATTCAACAGCACTTCGCTCTAAATCAGGGAATGCCATGGAACCCGCTACAGAAATTCCGGTACCCAATCCAAGAAATAACACCGAGCGAGGTTGTTCATGCAAAAGCAAAGGAAGACGGGCTTGATTAGACTGTACAAACACTGCTGTTGGATCAGTTGACGCATCCATTCTCTGCAAGTCAGTCAGCAACATACGCTGCCCGTCTTGCTGCTCCACCACGTGAGTCATCGAAATGGCGTCTTCGTAAAAATATAGATCCTTGCTCGCCGCTTGTGCCTTCGGCAGTAACATATTAACCGGTGGCAATTTTACAAGTGGCCAGGCTGCCATTAAAAAAATCGGTACTGCAATCCATGCGATCCGTGACTGTGCCCAGGTCAGGCCTAGAATCAACAACACCGCAGCGGCCACCACTATCGTAGCAGCACTACCCCAAACCGGGATCAGCACTGCCCCCGCGACTACTGCACCAAGCGCGGCGCCCAATGAATTGACACCATATAACCATACCCCGCCGCCATTTGAACGACTATTTAATAGCGGCAACCAAGCCCCAAGCGCCAATGTAACCGGCAAAGTTACCAACACTAGCAGAAATCCTTGCGTTCCCAACGCTTTAAATAACGAAGAAAACTCGGCGCGCTCCACCCACGCCGAAAGTACGGGCAGCAACCATAGACTTAATACGGTAAATCCTCCGGCAGCAATAGGCAGAATTACAAACCACGCTTGCTTATGTTGACGCGGCGCAATTAGACTTCCCGCACCAATACCCAACAAAAATGACGCCAGAATCACGGTCAGTACATACTCGGTGCGTAGCATCACCATACCGAACAATCGCGTCCACGCTATTTGCAAAGTCAGACTTGCCGCACCGATCCCGGCATAGGCACATAAAAAAGCTAACTTTGGTCGATTTGCCCTAATGCTTTTCTCGGTAACCTGCTCGGTAATATAGCGCGATGAAAACAGCAACAACACAACAACACCTAAACAGCCAATCGCTGCCACAACTCTGACCGACGTCATCCAACCCAACGTTGGCAACAACCAAAGTGGCAGCAATGCACCACAAGCAGCACCCAGTGTATTTAATCCGTAAATTATCCCCAATCGCTCTGGTCGATTCCCCAGAGATGCCAGGATTAACGGAAACCCGGCTCCCATAATAAATGCCGGAAGTAGTAATAACCCCAATGCAACGCTGGCAATCAGGCCATACCATTGAAATAGCGAAAGTTGTGCCGCCGCACTCTCCATTTCCGCCGATGTCATTTGCAGAATCAATGGCAATATCAAGGCATAAACGGCAATCCCACCTTCCAATACCGCCAACAGCAACAAGGGCTTTTTGATTTGATGGGCTCTGCGTACCGCAAATAAACTTCCCGCACCCAACCCACCCATAAATGCGGCGGTCGTTAATACTACGGCAAAAATACTCACCCCAAATTGCAGTGAAAGTATCCGTACCCACAACACTTCATACGCCACGCTGGTAAGACCGAATAATCCATACAGTGCGGCCAGTGGCCAGTAGCGCTGCTTTAACATCAATGGTTGTGATTCATTTACCAGCATGGCTACACCTTAATTTACCGCCAGATAATCGAGCACCATGCTTTTCCCAGCACAAAAAAGTATTGCTCATCATCGCTAAATAATACTTCCTGTGCCCACTATTAAATTAACAAGATATTTAATTTCCGCAATCACACAGTTTGTAAATACAATTACCGCGCAACTTATAAGCCCGCGCACATTTACTTTGGTTGTTTATATAAAAACTGCGGCTGATCGCTGTATTTCCGGCGTAACAATCGATGTCATTTGACAAGCACTTTGTGTATCCACCAAATTACACACGCTTTATTTGCTGACACGAACAGGCTATGCATTTACCACAACGACACCCCGACACAGCATCGAATGCTGCAATGCACCGACATCACCATGATTCGACGAATGAATTACCATTGACAAGCAGAAATGCGTCTAAAATCCATCAAAAAATCAATGATAACGATGATGATACCATTCT
>JBIIMQ010000180.1:0-3155 GCA_044337935.1 Candidatus Nitrotoga sp. | reverse complement strand
CCAGTCATGCCATTTGCTCGGCTGTTGTATGCATCGTTAGCTGAGATATGCTCAATTTGAACCATACCGCCGAATCCGTTGTACTCTGCTGTCTCATAACCCAAACGCAACCGGGCAGTTGCAGCGTGAGCTTCTTTCTTGCCTGAGGTATGTTGCTCAACATTTTCATAGCGAGTCTGCAGATTGGCAGTAACCGTACCGCCCGTCAAAGCTCCAGTAAAGCTATCTGCCGCTGGCTTTGGAGCCGGTGTGTATAACCCTCCGGGATTGGTGTTGCCAGCTACGCCTGTACCTGCCGCATAATCAGCGTAATCTGCTGAGTGTGCTTGAGGTGCCAGAGCAAATAATGCCAGTGGCGCAAAGGCTAGTGATAGTTGCTGCAGTAACGTTTTATTTTTGAGCTTCATTGCTTGTTGCCTCCCTAGGAACGGTATTGGGGTTCGTTAAGTAATAATTAAAGATGTATCAGTTGTTACCGCTACACGCACTCTGGTACGTTAAATGTGACCAGACTAATCATGATAAAAATAATCAATTTTTAACTGAAGCCACCTAAATGGAAAAGTGAATTACGTAACCATTTAATTTGTAAGTAATGTACGGTTTACTGACAATGTATTTGCAGCTTGCTGGTCGCGAGTATATAACTTTTAAAGCTATTTATCACAATTTGTGTTGTTTGTTGTATCTTTGCAACATTATCGTTAGGATTGCTGATGTGTTAAATGCATTTTAATGGAGTTAGGTCTAAAAACTGTAACTGGTTAAGGTAGTTCTTCTATTAATTCAAAATCATGTGTAATGTTCGCTGTTTTGCCCAGCATAATGGAAGCTGAGCAATATTTTTCAGAAGAAAGTTGGATGGCGCGTTCAACTTGTTCAGGCTTAAGATCTTTGCCGGTCACAATGAAATGAAAGTGAATTTTGGTAAACACCTTGGGATTTTCGGCGGCTCGCTCGGCGTTGATTTTTACTTCGCAGTTGGTTACGTGTTGGCGGCTTTTTTTGAGGATGTGAATAACATCGTAAGTAGTGCAGCCGCCCGTGCCAAGCAGTACCAGCTCCATTGGTCGAGGTCCGAGATTACGGCCGCCACTTTCGGGTGGGCCATCTATCAGAATCGTATGGCCGCTTTCGGTTTCGCCCTTAAAGGAAACCTGCTCCATCCATTTAATACTTGCTTTCATATCGCCGTTCCTTTAGTAAAAAAGTTTTTATGCGGACTATATTTTAACCGATGCTATAGCAGTTCTCTGGTTCTTCGTAATAATTTTTCGGAACACGCAAGGGTAGGTTGTGTGAAGCCTGCTACCAAATTGCGAGACCGGGGGAAACGACCAGACGGTTGGAATGCCAAGGATAGAGGATATCTAAATTCAGGTTGTGGAACAGGGCGATATCTTGATAGAATCGCGCCCTTAAATCTTTTAGTTGAAGGGTAGTTTGTTTATGACGACTGTGCGTGTTAAGGAAAATGAGCCGTTTGAAGTGGCGATGCGTCGCTTTAAGCGGTCAGTGGAAAAGACGGGTTTGCTAACTGAATTGCGCGCTCGCGAATTCTATGAAAAACCTACAGCAGAACGTAAACGCAAACTGGCTGCTGCCGTGAAGCGGCATTACAAACGCCTGCGTAGCCAGGTTTTGCCGCCAAAGCTGTATTAATCCAATACGGTTGGCGACTGCTTGGATGTAGAGTCGGCCGTTAAAATCCCCGCGAGATTGAATCGACATGAATCTGACGCAGCAAATCAGAGAAGACATGAAGGCGGCCATGCGCGCGAAAGATTCGGTGCGTCTTGGCGCTGTTCGTTTGTTGCTGGCCGCAATCAAGCAACGCGAGGTGGATGAGCGGATCGAGTTATCGGATGCTGATGTTATTGCGGTTATCGATAAAATGATCAAGCAACGGCGTGATTCGATTGCCCAGTTTGAGGCCGCAGCTCGGCATGAATTGGCGGATGCTGAGAAGTTTGAAATCAGTGTGCTGCAAACATACATGCCTCAGCCGATGACCGAAGCCGAAGTGGAAGCCGCAGTTATCGATGCCATAGCCAGTAGTGGCGCCCAGAGTGCTCAGGAAATGGGCAAGGTAATTGCGCTGCTTAAACCAAAATTGGCGGGTCGGGCAGATATGGGGAAAGTTTCAGCGCTGGTGAAAGTGCGCCTGTCCCAATAAATACACATAGTGCGTACATCGCCCAATTAGGCAGCGAAATGTGTGCATAATGGGTTGATTCATTACGAGTTGTATTGCTACTGCTGGATTCAAATTTAAAGAAGGTTCCAGCAAACGTGAAGCTGTCTCGAAGCATATAAATTAGCAATCAATCAAGTCTCCTCGGTATACAACCATAGCGGTAAAACGAGAGGCGGAGCCGGAATGATTCCAAAAAATTTCATTCATGATTTGCTCAACCGTCTCGACATTGTGGATGTAATCGAGCGTTACGTTCCTCTTAAAAAAGCGGGTGCAAATTATGTCGCCTGCTGTCCTTTCCATAACGAAAAATCCCCCTCATTCACGGTTAGTCAAAGCAAGCAGTTTTACCATTGCTTCGGCTGTGGTGTGCATGGTACAGCCATTGGATTTGTGATGGAGCACGGCGGGTTGGGTTATGTGGATGCCGTGGAAGAATTGGCGCGCAGTATTGGTGTGACGGTGCCGCACGAAGTTTCTACGCCGGAACAGGCACAACAGCATAAAGTTGCGCCGGATTTGTATGAAATCATGCAGTCCGCAACCCGTTATTATCGTGATCAGCTTAAGCAAACGTTATCCGCTATAGATTATCTTAAGCGGCGCGGGTTAAGTGGCGAAATAGCATTACGTTTTGGTATCGGTTATTCGCCAAAAGGCTGGCAAAACCTGGAAAGCGTTTTTACGAATTATCAGGATAATAGTCTTTTGGAAACAGGGCTTGTAATTGAAAACGAAGAGGGTAAACGGTACGACCGTTTTCGTGATCGGATCATGTTTCCTATTGTGAATGTACGTGGGCAGGTGATTGGTTTTGGCGGACGAGTGCTGGATTCGGGCGAGCCTAAATATTTAAATTCGCCGGAGACCGTCCTGTTTGAAAAAGGGCGCGAGCTATATGGCTTGTTTCAGGCGTTGAAAGCAATACGCACCAAGCGACAAGTACTGGTGGTGGAAG
>JBIIMQ010000179.1:0-3159 GCA_044337935.1 Candidatus Nitrotoga sp. | reverse complement strand
GAGTGCTTGCAGTGCGAGGCGCTCCGGGCTCCACCAGTAACCGTTGTATATCATGCTGGCATAGCGTGGCATCAAATCATCTTTCAGGTGCGCAACTTCGCGATCCAGCGTGATGGATTCTATTGCACGGTGTGCTTTGAGCATGATGGTTCCGCCGGGGGTTTCATAGCAGCCGCGTGATTTCATGCCGACGTAGCGGTTCTCTACCAGATCAAGACGACCTATGCCGTGTTTGCCGCCCAATTCGTTGAGCTTGGCAAGTATCTGGGCCGGATTCATGCGCGACCCGTTGAGGCTGATGATGTCCCCGTGCTCAAATTCAATATCAAGATATTCAGCGGCATCGGGTGCTTGCTCTGGTGATACCGTCCAGCGCCACATGCTTTCCTCGGCTTCGGCGGCGGGATTTTCCAGATGACGACCTTCAAAGCTGATATGCAACAGGTTTGCATCCATTGAATATGGCGAGCCGCCCTGTTTGTGCTTCATGTCCACAGGGATGCCATGCTTTTCGGCGTAGGCCATTAATTTTTCGCGCGAGAGCAGATCCCATTCGCGCCACGGCGCGATTACTTTGATGCTCGGGTTAAGGGCGTAATAACCCAGTTCGAAACGCACTTGATCATTGCCCTTGCCGGTGGCGCCGTGCGATACCGCTTCCGCTCCGATTTGCCGGGCGATTTCAATTTGACGCTTGGCGATTAGCGGGCGCGCAATAGAGGTGCCGAGCAGATATTCCCCTTCATACACCGTATTGGCACGGAACATCGGGAATACAAAGTCGCGAACGAATTCGTCGCGCAGATCGTCGATGAAAATATTTTCCGGTTTGATGCCGAACTGTAGGGCTTTTTTGCGTGCGGGTTCGAGCTCTTCACCTTGTCCTATATCGGCGGTAAAGGTTGCGACTTCGCATTGATAGGTATCTTGTAACCACTTCAGAATTACTGATGTATCCAGCCCGCCGGAGTAGGCGAGAACGACTTTTTTGATTTCACTCATTTTACTTTTCTCTGTCTGATAAATTACCAATGGAAAGGGGGTGAGTACACCCTGAATTTTGCTTTCAGGTATTTACATGACCCAACAATAGATATTCCATTAGTGCTTTCTGTACATGCAATCTGTTCTCTGCTTCATCCCATACTACGCTTTGCGGGCCGTCAATCACGGCGGCATCCACTTCCTCTCCCCGATGTGCCGGCAGGCAATGCATGAACAAGGCATCCGGTTTGGCGACAGACATCATTTCCGCATCCACAATCCAGTCGGCGAATGCTTTGTGTCTGGCATCATTCTCGCGTTCAAAGCCCATGCTGGTCCAGACATCTGTGGTAACAAGGTCGGCATTACGCGCGGCATCCATTGGGTCCGCAAATTCTTCATAATGGTCTTCGCCGAATAATCCGGCACGCTCTGGTTCAACTTCATAGCCGGGCGGCGTGGAAACATGGACGTTGAAGTCGAACACTTCCGCTGCTTGCAGCCAAGTGTTGCACACGTTATTTGAATCGCCTATCCATGCCACGGTTTTGCCCTGAATGGAACCGCGCTGCTCAATATAGGTGTAGATGTCGGCCAATATCTGACAGGGATGATATTCATTGGTCAGGCCGTTAATTACCGGCACTCTCGAATTTGCGGCAAAGCGTTCAATAATTTCCTGCTCGAAAGTACGGATCATTACCAAGTCGCTCATGCGCGAGATAACTTGTGCCGCATCTTCTACCGGTTCGCCGCGCCCCAGCTGTGAATCGCGCGTGTTAAGGTAGATGGCGTTGCCGCCAAGTTGTTGCATGCCTGCTTCAAACGACAGGCGCGTACGCGTGGAACTTTTCTCGAAAATCATCACCAGCGTCCGGTCTACCAGCGGATGATAGAGCTGATAGGTTTTGAAACGCTGTTTGATGATGCGTGCGCGGGCGAACACGTGCTCCAACTCCGCCAAGGTAAGATCCTTGAATTGTAAAAAATGTTTAATACTCACGTTATGCGCCTTGCGCAAGAAAATTGGAAATCAGTGGACATAGTTTATCCAGTAATAGCTGTGCTTCATCGGTAGAAAACACCAACGCGGGTAGCAGCCGGATAACGTTGTCAGCGGTGACATTGATTAGCAGTCCCTGCGCCAGAGCCTGCTTAACCAACTCTCCGCAATTTCTGTCTAGTTCAATGCCGATAATCAGCCCCTGCCCACGAATTTCCACGACGCCGGCGGTTGAGGCTAGGCGTGTGCGTAAGCCTTGTTGTAGAAATTTGCCTACCGTGGCGGCATTGGCTACGAGTTGATCTTCTTCCATAATTCTTAGCGTGGTCAATACAGCCATGCATGCCAATGGGTTGCCACCGAAGGTGGAGCCGTGATTGCCCGGTTTAAAAGTACCTGTTGCTTTGCCGGCAGCCAGACAAGCGCCGACAGGAACGCCGGAACCAATGCCTTTGGCCAGTGTCATTACGTCCGGCAAAATTCCCGCGTGCTGGTGGGCGAACCATTTGCCGGTACGGCCAATGCCACATTGAACTTCGTCCAGCATTAATAGCCAGTTGTACCGGTCACAAATTTTCCGCAGTTGTTCGAGGTAATGGATGTCCAACGTGCGGATTCCGCCTTCACCTTGAATGGGTTCAACCAATACTGCCACGACACTGGGGTTGTGTTCTGCAACTTGGCATATGGCGTCCAGATCATTGTAAGGAACGCGCACAAAGCCTTTCATCAGCGGCTCAAATCCCGCCTGTACTTTGCGGTTTCCCGTGGCGGATAGGGTGGCTAACGTACGGCCATGAAACGCTTTTTCCATCACGATAATGGACGGATTGTCGATGCCTTGCTGATGGCCGTAGAGACGTGCCAATTTGATCGCAGCTTCGTTAGCTTCACAGCCGGAATTGCACAGGAATACCTCCTGCATGTTGGTCAATTCGCATAACTTGTCGGCTACATTTTCCTGTTCGGTTATCTGATACAGATTGGAAACGTGCATCAATTTGTTGATTTGTTCAGTAAGTGCTGATGTTAAACGTGGATGGGCGTGCCCAAGTGTGTTGACTGCGATACCGGACAGTGCGTCAAGGTAGCGGTTGCCATTGCTGTCCCATAGCCAAACGCCTTCTCCGTGAGAGAAGGCGACCGGCAGACGAGCATAGGTGTTCATCAAG
>JBIIMQ010000178.1:0-3165 GCA_044337935.1 Candidatus Nitrotoga sp. | reverse complement strand
AGCAACGGCGAGCACTTTCTACCGCCTCATCCAGCGTGTAAGCAGGGTCAAGATTCCAGAAGACACCGGAGATTTCCGCCTCCTTTCCCGGCGCGCGGTGGATTCGCTTATGCAGTTGCGCGAACAGCATCGTTTCATGAAGGGCTTGTTTTCCTGGATCGGCTATCCAGGAATCGCAGTCCCCTACCGGCGCGACCCGCGCTTCGCTGGTGAAACCAAATGGAACTACTGGCATCTGTGGAACTTTGCCTTGGAAGGCATTACTTCCTTCACCATCGCGCCACTCAAGATTGCATCTTACATCGGCCTGTTGACTGCTGCCGCAGCCTTTATTTTCGCAGCCATGATCATCTACCGCACATTAGCGTATGGCGACCCAGTGCGTGGCTATCCCTCGCTAATGGTGGTGGTACTGTTTCTTGGCGCGGTGCAGTTAATCGGCATCGGTATAATCGGTGAATACCTTGGTCGCATGTTCGATGAGACCAAGCAGCGGCCGTTGTATTTTGTGAACCGTCATCTACCAGTTATCGCCCAGACGCCGCCAGCCATATCGTTTAGTAATAAGCGAGAAGAGAATATAGTTACTTAACCCAATAATTTTATTCACCCGTCCTGCAAAGCAACCGCAACTGAATCGTCCCTATTTTTCTAGACACTTTTGTGTCCAATAAAGTACTGCCGTTCGAATCCCTTTTCCCCGTGCTCTCGTAGTTAAGCCACTTTTAGGATTACCAGCGATTCCTCAGCCCCCAGCGTAGCTTAGTAGCAACGTTTCAAATTCATGTACCGGACATGTGGTAAATTTCAGCTCCACCAGTTGGCGACCTGCCCGACCCATTGTGGTTCTTAGAGCCGGGTCGGCTATCAATCTTGTCACCCGTTCCGCAAGATCGTCCACGTTACCTACTTCCGTCAGATAGCCGTTTACCCCATCTTTCACAACTTCCGGGATACCTCCTACCCGGGTAGCTACCACGGGCTTACTGCATGCACCGGCTTCCAGATTGATCAGTCCCAGCGGTTCCTGCCAGCGAGATGGCACCACGACGATATCGGCAGTGTGATAAACATTTTCCACCTCCTTGATATAGCCAATATAGCGGATGCGTGTATCGCCTCCGGCCAGTGTCTGGAGGTCAGCAGGAGTGTAGCTGCCGGCAAACTTCTTGGGGTCGCGGCATTCCCCAGCCAGCAGAAAACGTGCATTCGGGTCAGGAATGCGCCTCGCCATGGCGATGAAATCAGCCACTCCCTTGATTTCGCGCATCTGGCCGAGAAAGACTATAACGACGTGTTCCGGAATGATGTCCAGTTCGCCGCGTAAACTGTGACCGCTGTCGAAACGTTGTAGGCTTACCGGATTGTAGATCACCGGTTTGGCAAGACTAGGTGGACCAGATTGCGCAGCAGTGTAGTGCGACACTGCGATGGCTGCTTGGCACCAAGCTATGGCTGGGGCGGGCTGGTCGTTGATTACATGATAATGGGCGAGGATAGGAATACCCAATAATCGAGCTGCGAGTAGTTCAGCCGGGCGCCAGAAATTAGAACTGTTGACGTGAATGACCGCGACATGCTCACGACGAAAAAAACGCCATGCCCGGAAAAATCTGCGCAGGTAGGCAATTGTTTTGCCTGGCTCGGTGAATGAGCCCCATACAAGATAACGTAAATCGCGTTGCTTTAATTCATCCTCAATGGGGCCAGTGCATGGCAACAGCAGCAAGGGTGTTAGCTTGTCACGATCCATCAGGCGCAGATTGGTAAACAGCACCCGGCTGGCGCCTCCCCAATCTCCGGCACTCGTGGTGAAGAAGCAAACAACAGGTTTATTTCTCATTTTCTTGATCTCTTCGGTTGTGCAGCACAAATCCTTATCCTCAGCGGAGCCGCTAATTTAGTACGCTGTCTCCTAAAAATGGAATTCAGGAAATGGGTATCTGAACGTCGTTGGTTGCCCAGGATGGGGGTCAGGCTGTGGTGGCTGAGGTATATTTTGTAAATAAAACTCACTGTTTGACGACGTGGTATTTCCAGGTGCATTTTGGATGCCGCTGAACTGCTTCAGGCTTGTCATGGAAAAACTCATCAATGGCTTTTGTGGCACCCGGCCAGCGTGCATCGCCGTATTCGTCGAACATGATGATGCCGTCCGGCTGAACTTTGTCGTAGAGGGTTTCCAAAGAGAGTTTGTAGGACTCGTAAAGATCGCAGTCGAGATGCAGCAAGGCGATACGGCCTTCGTAATTGGGCAGAGTTTTATCGAACCAGCCCTTTATAAGGCGTATGCGTTCGCTGATGACCTCTTCGCCCAGACGTCCGTCGCGCAATACTTTGAGCACGGTGTCTGGCGGGTTAGCCCAAAACCCCTTGCCTTTGATTGGTGTGGTTTCGTCTTTTTCGACCGGATCGGGGAAACCCTCGAAGGAATCGAAGCCATAATATGTCCGTGGTGTTCCAATATAGTCGCTGAACAAGGTAAACAGCAAAGCCCCGTGCCCGATTGAAACGCCGCATTCGACGATATCCCCATCCACTTTTTGCACCTTGTCTACCATATCCTTGAAGTAAAGATAACGATCCAATGCACCGCGATAAATTCGTGGCAGGAAGGGTGAGTGGTTGTAGTCGGCGGGTATGCTTTCCTCCAGCGGATCGATTTTCTCGATTTTGTAACCTAAGGCGTGCAGGGTTCGCTTGATGGTTGATTTGAACGGCACGGTGATTACTCCTTGTCAAAAATTCAAAAATTGGGTTGAGTGTCAGGCATGCGGTCGATCCACAGACGCAAGTTCTGCCAAAGCGTGGCGGCAATATCTGCATGCTGATCGATCAGATTTTGTTTGCACATGGGATCTGCCACAATGTCGAAGAGTTGTAGTATATGGCCATTGGTGAGTGGTTGGTAGGTGAGTTTCCATCGGCCTCTGCGGATCATGCGATCCTTCGCTTCCATGATGCGCATCGTATATTCCGGTTTGATTGACATGGTGCCACTGGCCCGATCCGGCACTCCCATCAGCTCCAGCAAGTCGGGATAGCGCAGATGCTTTTCCGGCAGACCAGGAATATTAGCGACCCAAATCCCGGTCTCATTGAATGCGTCGAGTTGCGGACAATACTGGTGTTCTGCAAAGCAGGTGGCTAGTGATACTCCGTCCA
>JBIIMQ010000177.1:0-3178 GCA_044337935.1 Candidatus Nitrotoga sp. | reverse complement strand
GTGTGGCGGCGCAGGTGTTGCCGCCATTGTGCCAAATATATCTGGACAAGGGCGTGGCGCTGCGCGGGGATGAGGCCGCTTGTAAGCTGGTTACACAAATGGCAGTCGCGACGGAAGAAGATTGGCGCACCGAATATCTTGCGCCGATTTTGAGTGTGCGCGTGGTGGCCGGGTTGGATGATGCCATCGCGCATATCAATACTTATGGATCACAGCACACCGATAGCATCGTGACCGAGAATTACACCAAGGCGATGCGGTTTTTACGCGAAGTGGATTCCAGTTCGGTGATGGTGAATGCTTCGACGCGCTTTGCCGATGGTTTTGAGTACGGCTTGGGCGCGGAAATCGGTATATCTACTGACAAAATTCACGCGCGCGGTCCCGTCGGGCTGGAGGGATTAACCTCGCAGAAATTTATTGTACTGGGTAGCGGACAGATAAGAAATTAACGGAGCATTTCCTATCAAGCGTTCATGAACCAATGAGCTTGTACGAAATGATCATGAAAGAAAAATATGAAACAAACCATTGCAGTTAATGTGCCGGATTTGGGAGATTTTAAGGGTGTATCGGTTATTGAGGTGCAGGTAAAAACAGGCGATGCCGTGGCGGCAGAGCAAGCGCTGATTACATTGGAAACCGACAAGGCGACTGTGGACGTGCCTTCCCCTGCTGCGGGAGTGGTGAAGGAATTAAAGCTCGGGGTGGGTGACAAGGTCAGCCAAGGTGATTTGATTTTAATGTTGGAAGTGGAATCAGCAACAGAAGGAGTGAAAGCTTCGCCTGTTCAGGCTGCGCCAGTTGTTGCCACGCACTCTGCTCCGGAGGAAAAGCCCGCACCTGCATCCGATAACGCAAGCGCGGCGGAAAAAGTGGGGACGGAAGAAATTTCATCTGCGCCACAAAATACACCCGCATCACCTTTGTTGCCTGAAAGCGTTACTCCAACCTCACCCGTTTTTGAGAAAGGGGATTTTCATGCCGAAGTCGTTGTTCTGGGTGCCGGCCCCGGCGGCTATACCGCAGCTTTTCGTGCCGCCGACTTGGGCAAACAGGTCATCCTGATCGAACGCCATTCCAAACTGGGCGGCGTGTGCCTTAATGTCGGCTGCATTCCGTCGAAGGCGCTGCTGCATGTTGCCAAGGTTATTACCGAGGCGGATGAGGTGTCGCATCACGGTGTGACTTTCGGCAAACCGACCATCGACATTGATAAAATTCGTAGCTGGAAAGACAGTGTGATTGCCAAGCTGACCGGCGGATTAACCGCTTTATCCAAACAGCGAAAAGTACAAGTAATTTACGGTGAGGCGAAATTCAGTTCGCCCAACAGCATCACGGTGGAAACCGGCGACGGCTGCAAAACCGTTACGTTTGACAATGCCATTATTGCGGCAGGCTCCAGCGTGGCGCGTATTCCCGGCTTTCCGTACGATGATCCGCGCCTGATTGATTCCACCGGGGCATTGCTGTTGCAGGATGTTCCGAAGCGGATGTTAATTATTGGCGGCGGCATTATTGGCTTGGAAATGGGCACGGTATATGACGCGCTGGGCTCTAAAATTTCTGTGGTTGAATTGGCTGACGGTTTGATTCCCGGTGCCGACCGTGATTTGGTGCGACCATTGCAGAAACGCATCGAAAAACGTTATGAAGCAATTTATCTGAAGACCCGGGTGACTAAAATTGAGGCCGTAAATGAAGGATTGAATGTCACCTTCGAGGGGGGCAATGCGCCCCAGCCGCAACTTTATGACCGTGTTTTGCTTGCGGTAGGACGACGTCCCAACGGGCGTGCAATTAACGCGGAAGCGGCAGGCGTCGTGGTTAATGAGCGCGGGTTTATTCCGGTGGACAAACAGCAGCGCAGCAATGTGCCGCACATCTATGCCATCGGCGATATTGTTGGCGACCCGATGCTGGCGCACAAAGCCACGCACGAAGGCAAAGTGGCAGCGGAAGTCATTGCCGGCCATAAATCCGGCTTCGATGCGCTGACCATTCCGTCCGTGGCGTATACCGATCCGGAAATTTCCTGGATGGGGTTGACCGAAACACAAGCCAAAGCGCAGGGCATTGAATACGAAAAAGCGGCCTTCCCGTGGGCGGCAAGCGGCCGTGCACTGTCGATGGGGCGTGAAGAAGGGCTGACCAAGCTGCTGTATGATCCGCAAACCAAGCGCATTCTCGGTGCGGGTATTGTGGGCAGTAATGCGGGGGAATTAATCGCCGAAACTGTACTTGCGTTGGAAATGGGCGCGAATATGGAAGACATCGGCCTGACGATACACCCGCATCCGACGCTATCGGAAACGGTCGGTTTCGCGGCGGAAATTGCCGAAGGCAGTATTACGGATTTATTCCTGCCGCGCAAAAAACCGGGACGTCATTAAAAACTTAGCGAAGCTGGCCGAAATATTCATTGCTTGCCATTGTGTTGGCCAACAGTGACGCGCAATGATTATGCGGTGATGACGCTTACCGCCTGCCGCCCAGAATTGAGCCCAGTACCCCGCGAATAATTTGTCGCCCGACCGATGAACCAATGGCGCGGGCGGCACTTTTGACAAATGTCTCGCCGATACTTTCGCGGCTTCTCGATGTGCTGCCACCAAAGATTCCGCCCAGCATTCCACCCAATCCGGCGTCGCTGTTTGTTCCTGCCCGAGTTGATTCGGCAGACTGTGCTGCTGTATTTTCAGCGGGTTTAGTATTGGCACGTTGCCTAAGAATTTCGTAAGCGGATTCGCGATCCACAGCTTTTTCATAGTAGCCGGCAAGCAGCGAATTTTGAATAACGGCTTTGCGTTCTGCATCGGTAATCGGGCCGATTTGAGCTTGCGGCGGAATAATCAACGCGCGTTCAACAATGCCCGGGCGGCCTTTCTCGTCCAGGCATGAAACGAGCGCTTCGCCTACGCCCAATGCGGTAATGGCGGCTTCTTCATTCAGGTTTGGATTGTCATGCATGGTTTCAGCTGCTGCCTTCACCGCTTTCTGGTCGCGCGGGCTGAAGGCGCGCAGCGCGTGCTGCACGCGGTTGCCGAGTTGGCCCAGCACCTTGTCCGGCACATCTGCCGGGTTTTGGGTGATGAAATAAACCCCCACACCCTTGGAGCGAATCAGACGTACCACTTGCTCGATTTTATCGAGCAATGCTGCGGAAGTATCGTTG
>JBIIMQ010000058.1:0-10875 GCA_044337935.1 Candidatus Nitrotoga sp. | reverse complement strand
AGGCGATTAAAGTCATTAAACAACGCAAGCGTCATCATAATAACAAGCAATGCAACCCCAATTTTTTGTCCGATCCCCCATATTTCTTCCGACACCGGACTACCCTTAATTAATTCGACCATATAATACAGCAAATGTCCTCCATCTAATAAGGGAATAGGCAGTAAATTCAACACTCCAAGGCTAATACTGATCAACGCTAGAAAATTCAGGTATGCCACTACACCAATCTGCGCAGACTGCCCCGCATAGTCGGCTACGGTAATTGGCCCACTCAAATTTTTCAGTGACATTTCACCGATTACCATTTTACCCAATGATCTCAAACTTACCTTCGCAATTTCCCATGTTTTGCGTATGGAATGCCCCAATGCTGCAAACGGCTCATAATGCACTCTGGTTAACAACGCGTCGAATTCACGCTGATCTATCTGCGGAGCAGCTCCAATCCTGCCGACCGTCATATTCGCTTCACTGGTCGCTTCAGGTGTGAGATCAAGAACAAACCGTGCCCCGCTTCGCTCAACTTCCACGCGGAGTGGCACACCCGGATGATCGCGCACTACCTTCACCCAATCTTTCCAATCTTCGATATTCCGGCCATCCACACGCCAAATTTTGTCATCTATGCGCAACCCCGCACGATAGGCAACCCCACCTTCGATTACCTTTCCGATAATCGGGCGCACCAGCGGTTGATATGGTTGCAAACCGAGAGCGCGCAAAAAATCCCCATTCATTTCACCTAGAATAAACGACCTCAAATCGAGCACATGCCGGACTATCTCTCCAGCTATCGTACGCACTTCTATTTGTGCTTCAGTAACACCCTGCAGAGCAGCATCCAGTAGTGCCCAACTCACCTGCTCCCAATTCTCAATAGCCTGCCCGTTAATACTGACAACGGTTTCCTGCGCGTGTAGAGATGCTGCCGCTGCAACAGTATTCGGTAATACTTCACCCAGCACCGGTTTAAGACCCGGCACGCCATAAATAAACAGCGTCCAGAACAAAAAAATAGCCAGCAACAGGTTAGCCACCGGCCCCGCCACCACAATAGCCATGCGCTGCAACACAGGCTGACGATTAAATGCAAGATGCAACTCATGCTTGGCCACATCACCTTCACGCTCGTCCAGCATTTTGACATACCCGCCTAACGGAATGGCAGAGATGACCCAATCTGTCTCACTGTTTTTAAAACGTTTGGTATAAATTGCCTTGCCAAAACCGACTGAAAAACGCAACACCTTTACACCGCACAGTCGCGCCACCCAGTAATGCCCCATCTCATGGATTACCACAAGCATTGCTATGGCAGCGATGAAGGCCAATAGCGTAATCATGCTGAACAAATCATATTTTTCATTAAATCATTTGCCACCAAACGCGCAGTGGCATCCGCACTTACCACATCTTCCAGCGAATTAACCGTACTTACCGGTACGTCAGACAAGACATCCTCTATCAGGCGGGGGATAGCAAGGAAGGGAATTTCTTTATTCAAGAATGCGGCAACGGCTACCTCGTTGGCTGCATTCAACACGGCGGGCGCCGTTCCCCCGGCACGCAAAGCCTGATAGGCCAGCGCCAAACCGGGAAAGCGGTTCAAATCCGGCGCAACAAAATCGAGGGTAACAACCTTGAATAAATCCAGCGGCTCAACACCGGCGTCAATACGTTCCGGATAAGCCAACCCATAAGCAATCGGGGTGCGCATATCCGGATTGCCTAATTGCGCCAACACCGAACCGTCAACATATTGCACCAATGAATGAATAATACTTTGCGGATGTATCACCACCTGTATCGCATCGGCGGGTGCATTAAATAACCAATGTGCCTCGATAACCTCCAGCCCCTTATTTATCATAGTTGCAGAATCCACCGAAATCTTACGCCCCATTACCCAATTAGGATGCGCACATGCCTGCTCCGGCGTGATATGTTGTAATGCCGACAACGGGGTATTAAGAAAAGGGCCGCCAGATGCGGTAAGCAAAATTTTACTTACCCCGCTGGCAGCTAAACTATCTGCGTGATGACGGGAATAGTTATAAGGCAAAGCTTGGAAGATAGCGTTATGTTCACTATCAATAGGCAACAGGGTAGCGCCATGTTTTTGTACCGCATCCATGAACACGCGCCCTGCCATTACCAGCGCCTCTTTGTTCGCCAGCAGAATCTGCTTGCCTGCGCGTGCGGCAGCCAGCGTAGGACGCAACCCGGCCGCACCAACAATGGCTGCCATTACCGTATCGACCTCCGGCAATGATGCCACCCGCTCCAACGCTGCGGCGCCACTTAAAACCTCCACATCCAAGCCGGCTTCGTCAATACGCTGCGTCAGACGCGCGGCAGCCCCCTCATCCAGCAACACCGCATAACGGGGCGTAAAACGCGTGCATTGTTCAAACAGAAGATTGTCCTGACATTGCGCAGTGAGTGCCAAAATGCGGTAGCGTTCCGGGTGGCGCGCCACCACATCCAACGTACTGACCCCGATGCTACCCGTAGAACCAAGTATAGTGAGATGACTAATACGATTCATACCAGTCTTTGAATCAGAATAGCCAGTGCCGCCAATGGCAGAGTGGAAGTCAATGCATCAATACGATCCAATAAACCACCATGACCGGGAAGCAATGTACCGCTATCTTTAACGCCGGCCTGACGCTTAATAGCCGACTCAAACAAATCTCCCAGCACAGCCAGACCCACCCACCCCCAAGACGCGATCAGTATTCCGGACAGTGTCTGGTAGTCGGTGGAAAAATCATTTGTCCAAACAATCAGCAACACATATGCGGTCACACCGAACAATCCGCCGAATACCCCTTCCCATGTTTTACCCGGGCTAATGTTAGGCGCGAGCTTGTGACTGCCAAATTTGCGTCCACTGAAATAAGCAGCTGTGTCTGCCACCCATACCAATCCCATCACACCCAATAACCACCAAGGATTTTGCATACGCAAATCCATCATCGCCAAGCCGGTGGGAATCAAAAGTGCCCACCCGACGAGCATCATCAACAACGGCTGGCGCACTTGCCAATGGGCTTTCATCCAAAACGGAACCACGACCAACCACAACAACGCCGCGATGCCATATATCAGCAAATGTGATAACTCATACTGCCCGGTAGATTGTATATCCAGCCAAACAATGCCCAGCATCATGCCCAAAGTCAATCCACAATAAACACCGGCAGTCATTTTGGACAGCTTGGATAAGCGCACCCATTCCAATGATCCTTGCATCACGATGACACATACCAGCGCATCCCACCACAAAACAGGCAACATAAAAAGTGCCCACAGAAACAGTACCAACAGAATGACGGCTGTAATAGCACGCTGCTTAAGCATCGGTTTTTCCGTCCTGCTTTCGCTCACTCCGAACCTGCTCACTCGTTCGACCGAAGCGGCGCTCCCGTGCAGAATAGGACTGAATGGCCAATTTCAATGCTTCGCCGTCAAAGGCGGGCCACAGTGTATCGGTGAAATATAATTCAGTGTAAGCCAGTTGCCACAGCAGAAAGTTACTGATGCGCTGCTCGCCTCCGGTACGAATAAACAAATCCGGCTCGGGCGCATAATGCATGGCTAGGCTCGCCTCTAGGTCTTCTTCGTTAAAATCGCCTGCCGGGTGCACCTGTAGCATCGTCCGCATGGCCTGCATAATATCCCAACGTCCACCGTAGTCGGCAGCGATAGTGAGCGTCAAGCTAGCATTGTCTGCGGTCAATTTTTCCGCGTCCAAAATGCATTGATTAAGCTTCGCATCAAAATTATTACGATCACCAATCACTTTTAGCCGGATATTATTTTCGTGCAACTTGAGCACTTCACGCTCAAGCATTTTCAGGAATAACTGCATCAGAAAGGAAACTTCGTCTGCCGGACGACGCCAGTTCTCACTGCTAAAAGCAAACAAAGTTAAGTATTCGACTCCAAGTTCACGGCAGACTTTCACGGTCTCGCGTACGGATTCCACGCCTCGCTGATGCCCTGCAATGCGCGGCAAGAAACGCTGCTTAGCCCAACGACCATTACCATCCATGATGATGGCAATATGACGCGGTACCTCTGGAATATCCGGAATACTACGAGATGAACTTCGAAATAATGCCATCATGAGCCTCTGAAGTAATCCTGCAAAGACAGCGACCACCCTGACCGCACAAGCGAGCAATACGCCCACTTTCTCATGATATGCTACCCATATGACAGTGCAGTTAAACCGCCATCAGGTCAACTTCTTTCACCTGCAGCGCCTTGTCCACTTCTGCCACATAATGGTCGGTAAGTTTTTGTACATCATCCTGCCCTCGGCGTTCGTCATCAATACTGATTTCTTTATCCTTAAGCAATTTTTTGATATGCTCATTGGCATCACGGCGAATATTGCGTATTGCCACCTTGGCACTTTCCGACTCTCCCCGCACGACCTTAATCAAATCCCGGCGACGCTCCTCGGTCAACATCGGCATCGGTACACGAATCAAATCCCCGTTAGTCGCGGGATTCAATCCCAGATCAGCGTCACGAATCGCTTTCTCAACTGCCGCAACCATATTTTTTTCCCACGGTTGCACCCCGATAGTACGCGAATCAATTAAAGTCACATTAGCGACCTGATTAATCAATGTAGGGTTACCGTAATAATCAACAGTCACGTGATCCAAAATACCCGTATGTGCCCTTCCGGTACGAACCTTGCCGAAATCCGCCTTAAGCGTTTCCAGCGTTTTACTCATCTTTTGTTCAGCATTTTTTTTGATATCAGAAATCATTACAACTATCCTCCATCAGTTACAGTGTACCAGCGTCCCCTCATCCTGCCCCGTCACTACACGCTTTAGTGCACCATGCTTGAAAATACTGAACACAATGATCGGTAAGCTCTGATCACGGCACAAGGTCAATGCGGTCGCATCCATTACCTTAAGATTTCTGCTGATTGCTTCGTCAAAACTCAATTTTTGATAGCGGGTAGCGGCGTGATCCAACTGTGGATCAGCCGTGTACACCCCGTCCACCTTGGTCGCCTTAATAACAACTTCCGCATCCATTTCCACCCCGCGCAAGGCAGCTGCGGTGTCGGTTGTAAAAAATGGATTTCCCGTACCGGCAGCAAATATCACCACCTTGCCATCTTCCAAGTAGCGCAATGCCTTACCCCGTATAAACGGTTCGGCCACCTGCTCCAAATTAAGAGCCGACTGCACCCGGCAATCCAGACCAGAACGTTTCATGGCATCCTGCAAAGCCATGGCATTCATCACGGTGGCCAGCATTCCCATATAATCAGCAGTGGCGCGATCCATTCCGGCAGCAGCAGGAGCCACGCCGCGGAAAATATTGCCCCCACCGATCACCACAGCCACCTGCACACCTAATTCAACCACCTCGCCGATTTCGCCGACAATGCGCTCAATCACGGCACGATTAATGCCGTAATTATCATCGCCCATCAGGGCTTCCCCGGAAAGCTTAAGCAGGATGCGCTTATATGCTGGGGCCACTGACATATCTATACCTTTGCCGCTGCCGCAACTTCGGCAGCGTAATCTACGACCACCTTTTCAATACCTTCACCCACTACAAACATTTGAAACGCATTAACCTTCGCGCCATGCTTGGACAACAATTTTTCCACCAAAGTATCGGGATCCTTCACAAAAGGTTGGCCGAGCAGTGTAACCTCTGCCAAATACTTGGCAATACGTCCATCCACCATTTTCTCAACGATATTGGCCGGTTTACCACTTTCTGCTGCTTGTGCGGTGTACACCTTGCGTTCAGTATCAAGCAGTTCTTGGGGCACCTGATCTTTTGAAACACAAATCGGCTTGCTCGCCGCGATGTGCATTGTCAAATCTTTGGCCAATGCGTCATCTCCACCGCTGATATCCAAAAGCACGCCAATTTTGCTTCCGTGCAGGTAAGCCGCCACTTTGCCCGTCGTGTTATATCGCACAAAACGACGCACACTGACATTCTCACCCAACTTCATGATTAACGACTTGCGAGCATCTTCAACACTTTCACCGTTCGAAAACACAGCTGACGACAACGCCTCGGAATCACCCGGATTATTTTGTGCGACGGCTTGCGCTACATTGTTCGCAAATTCCACGAAATGATCATTTTTTGCCATAAAGTCAGTTTCGCAATTCACTTCCACCAACGCACCCACTTTACCATCGGCACTAATAAACGCACTCACTAGACCTTCAGCCGCTACCCGCGATGCCGCCTTGCTAGCCTTGACACCACTCTTGATACGCAACAATTCCTCGGCTGCCTTGAAATCTCCATTTGTTTCAACCAGCGCTTTTTTGCAATCCATCATGCCGAGACCCGTTGCCTCACGCAGATCCTTGACCATACCTGCGGTAATTTCCGCCATTTCCCACTCCTTGAAAACATCACCCAAAAAAAGGGGCATCCGCCCCTTTTTGCCAATCAAAAATGCTTATGCCGCCTGTTCTTCGATCTGCGCCACGACATCATTCAGCGCCTGTGCGCGCCCTTCCAGCACCGCATCGGCCATTCCTCGTGCATACAGACGAATAGCCTGACTGGAATCATCATTGCCCGGAATAACATAATCCACACCTAATGGACTATGGTTGGTATCTACCACACCAATCACCGGAATATTCAATTTCTGCGCTTCCACAATCGCGCCTTTCTGGTATCCGACATCGATCACAAAAATCGCGGTTGGCAAACTCTGCATATTCTTGATACCACCGAGGCTACGATCCAACTTTTCCAGCTCGCGCTGAACCATCAGGCCTTCTTTCTTGGAAATTTTTTCCATAGCCGCGCTATCTTGCGTCATAGCCTCTAGCTCATGCAAACGCTTAACGGATTGCTGAACCGTCTTGAAATTAGTGAGCATACCGCCCAGCCAGCGATGATCAACAAACGGACTCCCGCAACGAAGCGCTTCCTCTTTGATGATTTCACGGGCCTGTCGTTTAGTCGCAACAAACAATACTGACCCTTTACTAGCAGCAACCTTACGTACATATTTCACCGCGTCGTTGTACATGGCGACGGTTTTTTCCAGGTTGATAATATGAATTTTATTTCGATGACCAAAAATGTAAGGGGCCATCTTGGGATTCCAATAACGGGTTTGATGTCCGAAATGGACGCCCGCTTCCAACATTTGACGCATAATTACAGCCATATTTACTCCATGTGTTAAGGGTTAAGCCTCCCACTCGCCAGATCGACCTTTACAGGCACCCCAACGTGAACGAGTGTGCGATTTTTACTACCAAATAAATCCTGCCTGATCAACAGGCCGCGCATTGTAACCCAAGCAACCTATCAACTCAAACTTGAGCACATGCCCTAATAACCCATGACCCGTCAAAATTATTCGCGCATAATTAATCGGCAATTTCTCCCACATCCACCAACAGCCCCCTCTTCTCAACATCATTTCTAAATTTTAATTGCGCCTCCTAAGTTTATTCCACGGTCGAAAGGCATTTTTTCGGAATTTTTTATGATAATGACCAGATGCCCCATTGGATTTGCGACTTAAATTTGCAAGTATCTTTAAATAAATTTGCAACACTGTGATTGCCAATAACGCGATGGCTTGATACAGTGTTACGGGCAAGGATCATACGAAGCCACAAATCTTCTTGATGGGCATCTTAAAATAACTTGCAAGACAATAATTGCCATTAACGCAATGGCTTGTTACAGTGCCATGTTTTTTCAACTAAAAGGGGGATCGTATTATGAATAAAGCAGAGTTGATTGATAGTGTAGCCAAGTCCACAAAGAATTCCAAAGTAAACGTCGAAGAAATACTGAATGCGCTAATGGCTTCAATACAAACATCATTGTCAAAAGGCGATAACGTGCAATTGATTGGCTTTGGCACCTTTGCCGTCGAACAGCGTGCCGCCCGTGTAGGCCGCAATCCAGCCACCGGAAAAGAACTAAAAATACCTGCCAAAAAAGTGGCGAAGTTTAAAGTCGGCAGCAAATTAAAAGACGCAGTTGCCGGCGTAAAAGCAAAGAAAAAATAATCTGATTCATTGAGCGTGCCCCGCAAACACGGGGCACGCTGTCCCGTCACTTCCGGATTAATACTCGCTGGCTTCGGTATTACACTCCAACCGTAGGTTTGAAATCGTTCATTCTCATCCTTTTGGCTAACCATGTAAACTTGGCCAGTTCAACTATCGAATCAAATGTATAAATACGTTACCCAGTCAAAATCACTTGTCATTGCCTACAATCACACTAACAAACTGCATAAAGCACAGCACCGCATTATTCCCCATTTAAAACACGCTGCTCGAATCAAACGCCATATCAACAATGCTGCACATTTAAGGGCATTGAATCAATCTACAAAACCGTAATTCGCCGGGGTTTTCCTCAGAGTAATATATCTTCAAGGTATAATCACCGCCGCACATACTATCCTGACCAAATTATTATGTGTCACAAGCAATACTTGTCAACTAGACTAACTCATTAAAAAACGAGCATTTTGTAGTTCATAAACGTTCAAATCAGACAATCCGAGATTGTAAAAAATGCATCGCATTCGTAATTTTTCTATTATCGCCCATATTGATCATGGCAAATCCACTTTAGCTGACCGAATTATTCAATTATGTGGCGGACTTTCTGACCGGGAAATGGAAGCACAAGTACTTGACTCCATGGATCTGGAACGCGAGCGAGGTATCACGATCAAAGCCCAAACGGCTGCACTGCAATATGAGGCGCGTGATGGTCAAATATACAATCTAAATTTGATCGACACACCGGGACACGTAGACTTTTCTTATGAAGTTTCACGCTCATTGTCTGCCTGCGAAGGCGCGCTACTCGTTGTTGATGCATCCCAAGGAGTAGAGGCACAGACCGTAGCCAATTGTTACACTGCCCTTGACCTAGGCGTGGAAGTCGTGCCGGTGCTGAATAAAATTGACTTGCCATCCGCCAACCCGGAAAACGCCATTAAAGAAATCGAAGATGTTATCGGCATCGACGCACATGACGCAGTGCGCTGTTCAGCCAAAACAGGCGAAGGTGTGCAGGACGTACTGGAATCGTTAATTGCCAAAGTGCCGCCACCTACCGGCGATCCGAGTGCGCCGCTATGCGCACTGATTATAGACGCATGGTTCGATAATTATGTCGGTGTAGTGATGCTGGTGCGGGTATTTAACGGCACCTTAAAACCCAAAGATAAAATTTTGTTGATGGCAACTGGCGCCCAACATTTAACTGAACATATCGGCGTGTTTACACCCAAATCGCAACCACGTGACGTTTTAACTGCAGGCCAAGTAGGTTTTGTCATCGCAGGGATCAAAGAACTGAAAGCAGCCAAGGTTGGCGATACCATTACATTGGCAAACAGGCCCACAGCTTCTGCCTTGCCCGGCTTCAAAGAAGTGCAACCCCAAGTATTTGCCGGATTATTCCCGGTGGAGTCAAACCAATATGAATCGCTGCGCGACTCATTGGAAAAACTCAAGCTCAACGACTCCTCATTGCAGTATGAACCGGAAGTATCACAGGCATTGGGTTTTGGTTTCCGCTGCGGATTTTTAGGGTTGCTGCATATGGAAATAGTGCAGGAACGGCTGGAACGCGAGTTCGATATGGACTTGATTACCACCGCACCTACCGTTATTTACGAAGTAGTACAGCGTGACGGAACAGTGCTGGTCGTGGATAACCCGTCCAAGATGCCGGATCCATCCAAAATCGACGTAATCCGTGAACCCATCGTGACCGTCAACCTGTATCTGCCACAGGAATATGTTGGTGCGGTCATTACACTCTGTACGCAAAAACGGGGCATACAGCTCGACATGAGTTATCACGGCAAGCAAGTATTACTGGTGTATGAAATACCCATGGCGGAAATCGTGCTCGATTTCTTCGACAGACTAAAATCGATTTCGCGTGGCTATGCCTCAATGGATTACGAATTCAAGGAATACCGCCCGGCCGATGTAGTCAAAGTGGATATGCTGATAAACGGCGAAAAAGTAGATGCGCTCGCGGTTATCCTGCACCGCAGCAACAGCCAGTTCCGTGGTCGTGAAATAGCCGCCAAAATGCGTGAATTGATTCCGCGCCAGATGTTCGATGTGGCAATTCAAGCTGCTATCGGCTCAAATATTATTTCGCGTGAGAATGTTAAAGCACTACGAAAAAATGTGTTGGCCAAATGCTATGGTGGCGATATCTCACGCAAACGTAAATTGCTGGAAAAACAAAAAGCCGGCAAGAAACGTATGAAACAGGTGGGTAGCGTTGAAATTCCACAGGAAGCCTTCTTGGCGATCCTGCAGGTAGGTGACAAATAACATAGAAACGGGAATTAAAATGGATTTTGCTTTAATCATGTTCGTGCTGCTACTACTCACCGGTAGCGTATGGTTGCTGGATCGTTTTGTACTGCAAGCAAAACGCACAGAATCAATGAAAGAGCCTTGGTGGGTGGAATACTCCAAGAGTTTTTTCCCTGTCATTCTGGCAGTATTCATGTTGCGATCATTTCTGTTCGAACCGTTCAAAATCCCGTCCGGATCAATGATCCCTACTTTACAGGTGGGCGATTTTATTCTGGTCAACAAATTCACCTACGGGATCCGTTTACCCATCATCGGCAAAAAACTGGTGGAAATAAATTCACCCAATCGGGGCGATGTAATGGTGTTCCACTATCCGGAAAACCCATCACTGGATTACATCAAGCGGGTAGTCGGATTACCCGGTGATCAAATTGTGTACCGTAACAAAAAGGTATACGTGAACGATGTCCTACAAGAACAAAAACCTGATGGTGATTATAACTATGTGGAA
>JBIIMQ010000176.1:0-3193 GCA_044337935.1 Candidatus Nitrotoga sp. | reverse complement strand
GCATGGTAATTTGGGGCGAGCCCGGCACTAACGGCCAACACTCCTTTTATCAACTGATACACCAAGGTACCCGCATGATACCTGCCGATTTCCTCGCGCCGGTTAATAGCCACAATCCAACAGGTGAACACCATCCCATATTGCTGGCAAATTGCTTCGCCCAAACTGAAGCATTAATGCTGGGTAAAACTGCCGTAGAGGCGCGTGTAGAGCTGGAGACCCAAGGCTTGAACGGTGAGGCATTAGAAGCCCTACTGCCGAATAAAGTGTTTCCGGGTAATCGACCAACCAACACTTTGTTATTCGATCAATTGGACCCGCACACACTGGGAATGCTGATTGCCTTGTACGAACATAAAGTGTTTGTACAGGGCGTAATTTGGAATATTAATTCGTTTGACCAGTGGGGAGTTGAATTCGGTAAACAACTGGCCGGTAAATTACTACCTGAACTACAAAAAAATGAACCCGTTTATGCACATGACTCGTCCACCAATGGCTTAATAAATCACTTTTTAGCTTGTAAAGCTTGAAAAATAATTCGAATAATTTTTTTGGCTATCGTTAAGCAATGTTACGAAAAATAAAAGTTAATGACGCCCGTTTAGGCATGTATGTTCAGGAAATCTGCGGTAGCTGGATGCAGCACCCTTTCTGGAAACATTCATTCAAACTAACCGATGAAAAAGACCTCCAGACTCTTCAAAATTGCGGGGTGGACGAAATATGGATAGACACCAGTTTGGGTTTGGGTGTTGATCACTATGTAACAGCAGTTACACAAAAAGAAGAGGCCACCAAAATCGAAAATGAGCTGCAAAAGATTATTCAAACCCCGCAAACAACCATAGTGCCCATATCTCTACAGGATGAACTCATTGCGGCAAAAAAATTACACAGCAAGGCCAAAGAAACCGTTATCTCCCTATTCACCGAAGTTCGCATGGGTAATGCGCTTAATATTAACGAGACAGCATCATTAGTGGATGAATTAAATCAATCGATTACACGCAATCCGGCTGCATTAATAAGTTTATCCAGGCTAAAAAATGCTGATGACTATACTTATTTGCATTCAGTCGCCGTTTGCGTCCTGATGATAGCATTGGGAAGGCAACTGGGTTTAGAGGGCGAGGTATTAAGGCATGTCGGCGTTGCCGGATTGCTGCACGATATCGGAAAAATTTTTATCCCGCATGAAATACTCAACAAGCCCGGGAAATTAACGAATGATGAATTTAATATCATCAAAGGACACCCACTGAAAGGATGGGAAACACTAAATAATTGTGACGGGATAAACGAATTAGCACTGGATGTCTGTCGACACCATCATGAACGCATAGATGGCATGGGGTATCCGGATAAATTATCCGGCGAAGCCTTAACTTTATTTGCGCGCATGGGTGCGGTATGTGACGTATATGATGCCATCACTTCGAACCGCAGCTATAAAAAAGGATGGGAGCCTGCAGAATCCATCCGAAAAATGGCAGAATGGAAAAACGGACATTTTGACGAGGTCGTATTCCATGCCTTCGTCAAAACGGTCGGCATTTATCCAACCGGCACGCTACTTAAACTAAAATCCGGCCGTCTGTGTGTGGTGACTGACCAATCGAAAAAAAGCTTAATTCAGCCCATCGTAAAGGTATTTTTCTCAACTCGGTCTAATGTGCATATTCCGCTGGAAATAGTCGACTTGTCAAAATCGACAGACAGTATTGCCTGCCTGGAAAACCCACAGCAATGGGGATTCAATATCAACAATATCTTAAGTACTTAACTAGGCAATACATAACTAGCTGGTTATTGCCCTTCACAGCAGATAATTACTGCCCTATCGCGAGAATGTAATCGCAAGGAATATTCCGTAAAGACCGCCATTTACCAGCAACGTCCACACCGGCAATCCACCTGATCGTGCGTGGAACCGGAGCCACGCAGCTGCGACCAGTGTAACAAACACACCGGTCAAAACTTCGATACGCGGTTGCCAAGGTGTCAGCATAATTCCAATAGCGGGCAACAAAGTTCCCTGAAACACCATCGCCCCGGTAATGTTCCCGAAAGCCAATGTATCTTTACCGCGCCGAATCCATAAAATACTGTTTACTTTCTCGGGAAGCTCGGTTGCTATCGGAATAATAAGCAGCGATAGTAGCAACGCAGAAATACCCAATATATGTGAAGCACCTTCAACGCCATGAATAAACCCCTTGGCACCCATAATCAACATTACCAAACCGATACCCAGCTGCAGCAAAATAATCCATAAATTAGCCGACAATCCAAACTTGGCAAAAAATAGCTTGCCCTCTGCTGCCGTTCCGTGCCCCTCCCCAACGAGCTTTTCCGAGGCACGTAACGTGAGCATCAGATAAATAAAATAAGTGAGAACCAATGTAATACTTAGCACACCACGAAACACTCTTGCCTCCTGTGGAATGTACATGGCTATCGCAGCGAGAATGAATGCAAATAGAAAAAAATTCAGGTCCCGTATAAAACCGCTAGACTCCGGTCGGACATGGCCGCTAATCCCACGCCGATGAAAAATGGCTAACGCCATTAGGCAAGTAGAGAGCGTCGATAACATAAGCGGAGCTCCCAGAATAGCACCGACTCCAATTTCTTCATTAATACTGATGTTCTTTGTACCGGCGAGCAATGCAAGTAACGGAACCATTGTTTCAGGCAAAGCCGTTCCGATGGCAGCAAACACAGAACCTGTCACACCTTCCGAAATTTTTAGTCGCTCTCCAAGATGCTCTAATGCATTAGTAAAGAGTTCAGCAGCCGCGAGGATAATCAACAGCATTATCACCAGCTCAAAAATAATGCTCGCCATTACTTATTCCCACCATATCTATATACAAATGCCTTGTTAACCACGCTCTATCACAGAAATAACACTGCACATCAAATAGTTATAACTTGATTCCACAAGCCTGCCCAATTCCCTGACAAACTTCTGAAACTACTTGTTTATTATTCTACCGTTTGAATCGCCCCGGGTTTCGTGGAGGCTATTTGGTTTAAGTAACACTAGCAGAATCCGAGTTTGCTAACTGCCGATAATATTGTGCCTCAGCTTCTGCTGGCGGTATATAGCCGATAGATCCCAACAATCGCTGGTGATTGAACCAGGACACCCAGTTTAACGTCGCCAATTCAACGGATTCCCTGTTTT
>JBIIMQ010000175.1:0-3199 GCA_044337935.1 Candidatus Nitrotoga sp. | reverse complement strand
CACCTGTTTGGAAACTGATGGCACGCGTGTCGCCACTATTGAGCACCTGATGTCCGCTTTTGCCGGGCTTGGTATCGATAATGCCTTCGTTGATTTAACCAGCTCAGAAGTGCCAATCATGGACGGTAGCGCCGGAACGTTTATTTTTTTATTACAATCCGCAGGCATTACCGAACAATCCGCAGCCAAAAAATTCATCCGTATAAAGAAAATCACAGAGGTTCGGGATGGAGACAAATGGGTTCGCTTTGAACCATTCAACGGCTATAAACTCAGCTTTACTATTAATTTTTCCCATCCTGTATTTGCTTCTACCAAACAAAATGTAACTGTAGATTTGGGGGAACATTCTTACATCAGGGATGTGAGCCGAGCCCGTACTTTTGGCTTCATGCATGACGTAGAAAATATGCGAGCTCAAGGATTAGCTCTGGGTGGCAATTTAGACAATGCCATTGTGATGGATGAATACCGCATCATCAATCCGGACGGATTGCGCTTTGAAGACGAGTTCGTCAAACACAAAATACTGGACGCCATTGGCGATCTGTATTTGCTCGGGCACCCGCTAATCGGCGCATTCTCCGGTTATAAATCCGGCCACGCTCTAAATAATGCCCTACTACGCAACCTGCTTGCCGATGAACAGGCTTGGGAATTCGTAACCTTTAACAAAACAGAGGAGGCACCCGCATTCCTGCGCTTACAGTTACAAACGGCCTAACTTTTTCCAAATACTTGCTCAACTCTTCTCAGTTAGCCGACAAAACATGAAACATTTCCCCATTCAACATTCCGGGTAAATATTTTGCTTATTTTACGTCTACTGCTCATCTTGGCCGCGCTATTCATTGTCTTTGCAGGTGGCGCATATATCCTTACCCGTAACCGCCGTTATCTGAGCTTAGCTTGGCAAACAGCTCGTTTCGCAATTTTCATGCTGCTATTATTTGCCGTGCTGTTTTTATTGGAACGTTATGTTTTGACAGGGTGGCATATTCTCGTTTGAAAACAACAAAAACCACCTGACAAATAACAGGGGAAACTTCAATGTATTGAATTTTCCGCACCTTTAGAAAGCGGTTGCGTGAATCCTTCAGTCGCCTTGAGCACACTATCCAAAGGAACAATAAACGTTAGTTCAATTTCACCCATAAATATACGTACAGCACACTCGGTTGCAGTTCGACCCATTGCTAACTCAATACGTTGAGCAGGAAGCGCACTTTTAGGACCCGACCAAGAGCTTACTTTTAATTCAGGTTCTCTTGCCCATTTCGATGCAAGCCCGAGAACCGGGTATACAAGCGCATTTAATCCTTCCGGATTAATGATAAATTCTGTTTCAACGCCATTAGTATCCGTTAACGCAAGACAAACAACATTATTTGCATCAGTAGGATATGTGCGAACTGACGCTAGTGGCCGTAAAGATTTTTCGTTGGACATTTTTTCCCTGCTTTCCTACTTCTTTAAAGTGATAATAATTCAAATAGCACTGGACAAATGACTCCCCGCAAGAAACACAGCAACAGGAAAATCACCAAAACGATTTTCCAACCGGAATATAAACTATTGCTATTATATTGGCTCTCTACTAGACGCACAATGTTAATTCTGCAAAGAGCTTGCGCAATAGATGTCTTTTAGATATAATTTTCAAAGAAATAGTCGGAGTTATTTGAATAACGAAAAAAGGAGCAATACCATGGAAGCACTGGTTCCTGTATTAATTTTTGGCGTTGGCATCATCATTTCTAGCACCTTGGCTGGGTTGGGTATTCAACGGATTGAAGAAGGACAAAAGGGTAAATAATTAAGCCCAATCTCCGTATTACTTTAAAAATACTCTGCACTCAAAACGATACAATCGTTATTGTATTATTTACGTAAGCACGGCTCCGCATGGCCGTGCTTTTGTTATTGAAGAACCTCACCAACACTTCCCATGCACCTAAAAAACAATGCCGGGTATCCCCACCTAATTAAATTCTTGGTGGTTTCAACGATTTCCTTTTTTTTCGGCTCAATGCATGGCATGTTGCAAGTAATTCCATCCGTACGAGCCTGGCTGGACTCAATCGGCAGTCCTTACGGTGGCCCTGGACATATGATAGACCCACTGGCGCATGCACATATAAACCTGATCGGAGGAGTAGTAATGCTGGCCATGGGAACCATGTACTACCTGCTTCCCATCATTAGCGGTAAAGCCATTTACTCCTTACGATTAATAAACCATTCGTTTTGGTGGACAACCATTGGCGTATTTTACTTTTATGCCACACAAGTTGTTTTTGGAATCTTGGAAGGTAATTTGCTGTTGGATAACAACCTACAAGCCATGGCACAAGTGCACCACTATTATGGACCTATTGTAGCCAGCGCGGGCATGACTATGGCAACAGGCTTTTGTATTTATCTTGCTAACGTTATGTTCACCCTAAAAAATAACGTGGCCGCGTAGCCCAATTACAAACTCTTGCGCTCTACGGTGATAAATTCAACGGAAAACGCAACACTCCTTCGGCATCTTCGTGTTTTATCTGCACCTGTAACACGGATCTGGAGCCCACAGCAACCTTAGCGGCTCTGCGATAAACCCCCACTTCCCCATCTTGTATTGCCTGTACCCATTGATCTTGATCATCAGTACGAATCGAGACCATCAGGTCATGAATGGGGCCGCGTTTACCCGTCACTATCACCAAAAATTCATTAACGCCCAGGCGTGGTGGGCTAGGCCTGGATTCAACACGCACCTCGGCTCCCTGCCACATTTGCGGTTGCGTATCTGCAACTTGCTGACCACCATCACATGCCGTTAACTGTGCTACCAGTAACAGCCCGATATATTTTGCATATTCTTTCCATGGCCGATTATCCAAGATACACGAATCACTTTCCATCTTTAAGCTCATTGGATTGATCTTTATTATTTTTATCCGAATCCAACATACCGCCAATTGACGATCCATATAAATTAACCATGAATCGAACAAAAGCGCTCCCCGCAGCAACATAAAATATAGCAATGATAAACCCCCAATCTATCCACGGACGCTCATCACCTGGACGAAGCCCCCAAAAAGGGAAACTTAATCCCACCGCAACCAGCAACACTGCAATCGTCACGCCTATAAACCAATAGGGTATGTTTTTTTGAGATTCCGGGATGGTTTCTACCAATTCCCAATCT
>JBIIMQ010000174.1:0-3215 GCA_044337935.1 Candidatus Nitrotoga sp. | reverse complement strand
ACATTTAAGGCAAGGGTTCGGGGTTCAGAAGATGAAAACCATTTTAGAACAAGGTGAATTGAACTCATTTGAGCCGAAAAACCTTGATTCATGGCTACAGTGATGTTGACCGCTATGTGTCGGGAACTGCTCATCAACCTTGCTAATTTCTTGTTTGAAAGTGGAAGGTTACAGCAGTGAAATGACAGTATTCCAGTGCCCAGATTTATCTCTTCGGGCGCGCCAAGTATCAGAGTTCACAGGGTCAGGCCTTACGTTTGACATTTCCCCTGTCCTTCCCGGCTTTGTGCCCACGCGGATTCTATTTGGCAACGGCAATTCTGGGAGCACCAAATTTATGATGAAAATGATTTTGCCCGCCATGTCGATTACATTCATTTCAATTCTGTTAGACAAGGGTATATGCAACGTGTAGCGACCCGCGTGGGCACAAAACCGTGCCCATCCTACCTGACTCGAGGGATATTCTATGCGCGTTTACCAATGAAATATTTGGAATTCAAACAGAGAGTGGTCGCCCATTGTCCGATGATCCCAATTTGAGTAGGAATGGAACCGCAATCTCTGCCCATTCATCTGCTGATGGATAACTCCCTGCTGCGCCACCAAAGGTACTGCGCAGCATGTCAGTGTCAATAATACCGGGATTGAGAGGAATAGCAGCCATTCCATCCGGCAGCTCCTTCGATAATGACTGGGTCAACCCTTCTATCGCCCATTTTGATGCGCAGTAAGGTGCAACTTCAGCATCGGTTCCCCGTCCCCATCCCGAACTAAAATTCACTATCACACCAGACTTTCTATCAACCATGGCTGGCAGGAAATGCCTCAAAACATTAGCTACGCCTTTAATGTTCACATCAATAAGAGTCGAAAACTCATCCGCAGGCACCTTCCATAGAGGTGCATTGCGATTAACCAATGCAGCATTGTTAATTAACAGGTCCGGGGGGCCATATGCCTCAAGTACTTGGCTGGCCCAATTTTTAACACACACATCACTACTGACATCAATGACATTGAATTGATGGCGGGGGCCCAATTCTTTCCTGATCTTGGCAATACCTTCTGCAGAGCGGCCACAGCCAATTAATGTGTGCCCTAACTCGGCAAAACGTCGTGCCATAGCACCACCCAGTCCGCGGGTGACACCAGTTATTAGGACAATGCGTGGTTTAGCCATATTTAATAAAACATCACTATAAAAACCCCGGGCGATTCAGTTCGTTGCTTTGCAAAATCAGTAGTCATTACTTATGCCATGGCAATCCAACCGAGAAAATGAGCCACAACAGGTGCAAATCCGCCAGAGAATTCAGGTTAGAAAATGGCGGTGTCGCGCACAACCCGCGTGACGCTGGGCTTCCAAAAAAAACCCGCCACAAGGACGGGTTTTCAAATTTCTGGCGGAGAGGGGGGGATTCGAACCCCCGTCAGGATATTATCCTGAACACGCTTTCCAGGCGTGCGACTTAAACCGCTCATCCACCTCTCCGAAGGTCGCGCAGAATAAACCAGAAAGGGCTTTATCGCAATCTAAAATAGCTTCAAAAATTGTTTTTCCAGGTGCGCAGAGCCGTAAAAATACTGATTTCATCGGTCTCTTTAATTTGCATCATACTCATTGTGGTCGCAATAACGCTTGGCTCGGTGCAACGTAAAAAAGGGTTGGTGGCTTTCTCCAGTGCAATGGTCGAAGGCAATGTCGGTCGCCCGGCAGCACGTAACGCCCGCGCATCTGTCTGGCGTTGTTTAAGCCGGGCATTATCGGGTTCACAAGCCAATGCAAAGCGGATATTGGACTCGGTGTATTCATGTGCGCAATACACTTTTGTTTCATCGGGCAAATTGGCCAGCCGCTTCAGGGAATGAAACAACTGTACCGCCGTTCCTTCAAATAACCTGCCGCAACCGCAGCCAAACAGGGTGTCGCCGCAAAATACGCCATCGGCTCCCCGATAGGCAATATGGCCATGGGTATGGCCGGGGATATCCATAACGTTCAGTTGCAGGTTTAATTCCGGAATTGCGACCTCATCACCATCGCCCAGCGGATGGCTGACGCAGGCGATATCTTCAAACTGTGGGCCATACACGGGCACGTTGTATAATTCAGCCAGTTTGCAGATACCGCCGACATGATCATTATGATGGTGCGTACACAGGATGGCAGCCAGTTTAAGCTTGTGCGAATCAAGATACGCCAGCACGGGGGCTGCGTCACCCGGGTCAACCACTGCCGCGTATTGATGATCGTGCATCACCCAGATGTAATTGTCCTTGAATGCCGGGATGGGAATAATATTGAACATGAAAGTATCCGTTTCTTATTTGGCAATACTCGAATGAAAGGGTATTGCATGTCAACCGCCAATACGCTGAATGATTGGTTCACCACGCCTCCGGGAATATATTTGATGGAGTGCGAGCAGGTGTTGTTTGATCATAGTGTGGCTGATATTTTTGGCTTCAATGCGCTGCAACTTGGTCTGGCCGAGCATGATTTTCTGCGTGCCAGCCGTATGCCGCTGCGCGCCAAAGTGGGGAATGAGAGCGGGGTGCAGGTGCGGTTGGATATGACGGAATTGCCATTCGAGTGCGGCAGTCTGGATTTGGTGCTTCTGCCGCATGTACTGGAATTCAACGTCCATCCCCATCAAATTTTGCGTGAGGTTGAGCGTGTATTAAAGCCGGAAGGGAATGTGATTATCAGCGGCTTCAATCCGCGTAGCCTGTGGGGGGCCAGACGACTAATGGATTCGCAGACTAATTTTCCATGGTGTGGGGATTTTATTGCTTTGTCACGTTTAAAGGATTGGCTGGCATTGCTGGGGTTTGAAGTTGTAGCGGGACGCTTTACCTGTTATGCGCCGCCGCTGACCAACCCGAATTGGCTTAACCGCTTTAATTTTATGGAACCCGCAGGCGACCGCTGGTGGGCAGTGTGGGGTGGCGTATATTTTTTGCAGGCGATCAAGCATGTATCGAGAATGAATCTGATCAAACCCAAATGGAACGAGCGACTGGTCAGCACACTAATACCGGCAGCACCTAAGATGAACAGAGAAATATCGCAGCGCACAACAACGGAACCCGAATGAGCGAGCCTGTGGTAATAAGTGAAGATACAGTGTCAATTTATACCGATGGAGCTTGCAAAGGAAATCCCGGCGTGGGCGGTTGGGGCGCGCTACTGCAAACCATGGGCAAAGAGC
>JBIIMQ010000173.1:0-3227 GCA_044337935.1 Candidatus Nitrotoga sp. | reverse complement strand
CTTGTACATGTTGTCGCGGCGTCCATATTGGTTATAGACGCGCATGATGGATTCAATGTATGTCAACATGTGTTGCCAAGGCAAGAAAGCGCATATTTCGCTGGCGATAATGGGTGTACGTGCCGTACCTCCACCTACCAATACGCGAAAACCAATTTCTCCCCGCTCATTTTTGATCACGGATAGCCCGATGTCATGCACCGCGATTGCGGCACGGTCTTCGGCAGCGCCGTTGATCGCAATTTTGAATTTGCGCGGCAAGTATGCAAACTCCGGATGGAAGGTGCTCCATTGGCGTAGAATTTCGGCGTATGGACGCGGGTCTACAATTTCATCAGCCGCAATGCCCGCATATTCATCGGAAGTAATGTTGCGGATACAGTTGCCTGAGGTTTGAATTCCGTGCATTTCAACCGAGGCAAGATCAGTCAAGATATCCGGTGTGTCTTCCAGTTTAAGCCAGTTGAACTGAATATTCTGACGGGTTGTAAAGTGGCCGTAGCCACGGTCGTATTTGCGCGCGATGTGCGCGAACATGCGCATTTGTGCGGAAGACACCAAGCCGTAGGGGACAGCGATACGCAGCATATAAGCATGAATTTGCATGTACAGCCCGTTCTGCAGTCGCAACGGGCGAAACTCATCTTCGGTCAGCTCATCCGACAGGCGGCGGCGCACTTGGTCGCGATACTGGGCGACACGCTCATTAACAATTTGATGGTCATAGACATCGTATTTATACATTTTCAATTTCCTTACATTAACGACATATTATAAATGCCAAGTTAAGCTAACTGTGCCTCTGCGGCCAATTTTTAAAACATATTTTTATTTGAATAACAATTTTCAGTACAACATGAGCTTGATACCGATAATGGTCAACATGGTTGCCAGAATCGGGCGTAATACATGATCCGGGATTTTTATCCCAAGATGGCTGCCAAGATAAATTCCGGGCAACGAGCCAAGCAACAAACTGCCTAGTAACCCGTAGTTCACTGTGCCCAACGCGGCATGACCCATTCCGGCAATCAGGGTAAGCGGTACCGCGTGTGCAATGTCAGTGCCGACAATTTTGGCCATGGGAGCACGTGGATAGAGGAACAGCAACACCACCACACCTAATGCACCCGCACCGACAGATGAAATTGTTACCAGTACGCCCAGAATGGCTCCGGTTAAAATGGTTGCGCCGGTTAAATGATGAGCGTGCAACTCAACTATGACGCCATCTGAACGTTTTCCAAGTTTTATTAAATACGGCTTGAACAACAGCGCAGCAGCAGTTAGCAATAATGCAATGCTCAATACGCTGGTAATAAGCGATTTAAGGTGTTTTTCATCCAGCGCCAGATAATGGAGTAACGCCATGCTGAGCAAAGCGGCGGGCAAACTGCCCAATGTCAGCAGTTTAACCACCTTCCAATCTACCGTGCCGCGCCGGCCATGTACCCAGCTGCCCCCCATTTTTGTCAGCGATGCATACAGCAAGTCAGTGCCGACAGCTGTAGCTGGCGCAACGCCAAATATCAGCACCAGTAAGGGAGTCATTAAGGAGCCACCGCCAACGCCGGTCACGCCAACCACAAAGCCGACTATAAAACCGGAAAAAGTATAAAGCCAGTCCATCTAAACTCCCCAAAACGGCGCGCATGGTAGCTTACCCCCATATGATTATCAAATAACATTATGTTAGTATCATATAACTGATAGTTATATGATGGTGGGTCATGAATTTACAACAATTGCGCTATCTTCATGAGATTGTTAAGCATAAGCTCAACATGTCCGATGCGGCGAAAGCCCTGTATACCTCGCAACCCGGATTAAGCAAGCAAATAAAATCTTTGGAAGAAGAACTGGGGATTGAGATATTCATGCGCAATGGCAAACGCCTTGTCGCGATCACTGAGCCGGGCAGGGCTGTGCTTGAAACTGCTAGGCGCATGCTGCATGACGCCGGGAATTTAAAGCAAATGGGGCGGGAATTTCGTGGTCAGGATAGTGGCTCGCTTACCATCGCCACCACCCATACCCAGGCACGCTATGCCCTGCCACCGGTGGTTAAACAATTCATTGGACGTTATCCAAAAGTTAAACTCAATTTGCATCAAGGCAGTCCTACCCAAATTGCGCAGCAGGTGCTCAATGGAGAAGCGGATATCGCGATCGCTACCGAGAGTCTCATGATGTACGATGAACTGGTAACTTTGCCGTGTTATGAATGGCATCACTGTATTGTGGTGCCAGTAGGGCATCCGTTATTGGATGAAAAAAAGCTGACGCTGAAAAAAATCGCCCAGTATCCCATTGTTACTTATGACTTTGCGTTCAGCGGACGCAGCAAAATCAACGCCGCTTTCAATGCGCACAATATAACGCCTAACATCGTTCTTACCGCCATTGATGCGGACGTTATTAAAACCTATGTGGAGTTAGGTTTGGGGATCGGTATCGTTGCCCAAATGGCATTCATTCCGGAGCGCGACAAACTCTTGCGTATGATAGATGCCGAGAATCTGTTTCAGTCCAGCACCACCCGCATTGCCATCCGTCGCAACGAATTTCTGCGTGGCTATACATATCACTTCATCGAGCTATTTGCTCCGCACCTTACCCGTGACATAGTGGCTAAAGCTTTGCGTATTTGAAGACGCCACTATTTAAGGCAATGCTGAATAAGTCCATCCGTTCGGGCTGAGCCTGTCGAAGCCATTTGCAACTTATTTATTTTCAAGGAGTACGTTTCGACAATCTCAACGCGAACGGACTTGTTCAACGTAGCCTTAATTTAAAATCCTGAGCGAGAGAAAATTGCTTTATCCCTCTTTGTGCGTAGAAAACTGCATGCAAGCGATTCTAGAGGGTCAAGTTTTTAGTCGTCTATTTGCTCTCTTGCAGGGTTAGCCTGCTCATTCATAATGCGTCCACATACGTAGAACGCGAACGGTTTTTTCTTTTGTAAAAACTTCATACACGATACGGTGCTGAATATTGATGCGGCGTGAGTAAGCACCGGCAAGATCTCCGACCAATTTTTCGAAGGGCGGTGGATTTTGAAATGGATCATGGGCAAGCACTGCTAACAAGTCTTGCGCCTTTGTCTTGAGACCGCCAGCATTATGAATCGCCCCGGGTTTTGAGGAGGCTCCAAATCTTGAGAGAATGGAGCCATGAACAAGACAAACAAATATTCCCCCGAAGTAAAAGAACGAGCAGTCCGTCTG
>JBIIMQ010000172.1:0-3236 GCA_044337935.1 Candidatus Nitrotoga sp. | reverse complement strand
TGAAACAAAATAAGTTTGGCGTGGCCTATACCGAATCACTGGCGTTATACCGCAAGGCAAGCAAGCTGCCGCACCTGCGCGTGGTTGGCATGGATTGCCACATCGGTTCGCAATTAACCGAACTTAGCCCATTTGTCGCGGCGACCGAAAAAGTGCTGGTACTGGTAAACGCGCTGGCCAACGAGGGAATTCATCTCGAGCATCTTGATCTGGGCGGCGGGCTGGGCATCCGTTACCGGGACGAGACCCCGCCTGCCATTGCTGATTATGCCAATGCGCTACTCGATGCCCTGCAGGGACGCAACGAAAAAATTATCATCGAGCCGGGACGGGTCCTGGTTGGCAATGCCGGCGTATTGCTGACCAAAGTTGAATATCTCAAACACGGCGAAGAAAAACACTTTGCCATCGTCGATGCGGCAATGAACGATTTAATGCGCCCGGCCTTGTACGATGCTTATCATCACATCCAGCCGGTGCAACTAAAAGATACGCCCGCGCAGAAATATGAGGTGGTGGGGCCGGTTTGTGAAACCGGCGATTTCATTGGCAATGCCCGTGAACTGGCTATCGCACAGGGTGATCTGGTTGCGGTGATGTCGGCTGGCGCGTATGGTATGAGCATGAGCTCAAACTACAATACACGCCCGCGTGCAGCCGAAGTGATGGTGGCGGGTGAAGTCGTGCAGCTTATCCGGGAACGCGAAACAGTTCAGCAATTATTTGCCGGTGAAAAACTTTTTGGTTAATCGTACAAAAAACTTTCTCATACTCTGTTTTACGGCGGGCTGATTTTTCCTTCTCATCACACCGGGGATTTGAATTATCCTTGGCGTGAATGTGACTCCATCAACAGGGGAATATCCATGGTAAAGAAACGTACTTCGTCCCAAACTCCTCAACCTGCCGCATCAATATCCAAAGAATCAGCCCGGAAAACTATGCCGCCAAAATCCGAATCTGCGCGCAAAAAACCGGATGAGCAAAGTGTCGAGAAAAAAATTAACCGAACGCTGGATGCCTTCCCCGACAAAATTGATTTTAGGGACTGGGAATACCTGCCCACGTTACGCGCCTTACCGGACGAGATTGTTAATATCCACGCTGTTCCAACCATCCTTAATCAGGGCACAGAAGGTGCATGTACCGGTTTTGCCTTGGCGGCAGTAATCAATTTTCTGCTCCATCAACGCAAACTCAAACGTCGCATCAGTCCGCGCATGATTTATGAACTTGCCCGCCGGTATGATGAATGGCCCGGGGAAAACTATTCCGGATCATCGGCAAGGGGAGCGATGAAAGGCTGGGAACGACACGGCGTATGCACGCAAGAACTCTGGCCCGATCATTTGCATGGCGCGCATAATTTTGACCAGGAACGTGCCGATCAGGCAACGCTGACACCCGGCGGGGCGTATTATCGGGTCGATTTCAGGCAGGTTCGCCATGTCCATGCAGCACTTCATGAAGTCGGCATCGTGTATGCCACATTAATGGTACACGCCGGATGGGGCCAGCCCGGCCCCTCCACGGCTTTACTCAAAACAGAGGCCAACAACAAATCCAAAAAAATCACAATCCCCGTAATCGAGCGCAAAGGAAGCGCGGATGGCGGACATGCGGTAGCCCTTGTCGGTTATACATCCCAAGGGTTCATCGTCCAAAATTCATGGGGAGAAAAGTGGGGCAAAGATGGATTTGCTTTATTACCCTATGAAGACTTCATGATTCATGCCACCGACGTTTGGGTCGCACAACTCGGCGTGCCCGTAAAGGCGGATCTCTGGTCTCAAGGTGCAGCAGATGTCACAAGCGGTACATTCCGTGCGGGACAGGTTATCCCGCTAAACGAAATTCGACCATATGTAATTGATGTTGGGAATAATGGCAAACTCTCTGATCAGGGTAACTACTGGACCACAGAAGAAGACTTGAAGCGATTATTTTTTGAAACCATTCCGGCAAAAACCAAAAATTGGTCGAAACAACGGGTGATGTTATATATCCACGGGGGACTGAATAGTGAAGGAGATGTAGCCAAGCGAATTGTTGCATTTCGCGATGTATGCCTTGCTAACGAAATTTACCCGCTGCACATCATGTGGGAGAGTGATTGGCTTAACACCACCAAAAATATCCTCGAAGATCAGTTCACCGCAGCTGACGAACGGGCGGGCGGAGCATTTCTTGATCACCTGCACGAGGCGAAGGATCGCGTGCTTGAACTAACCCTGGCCTTCCCCGTTAGCAAACTGTGGGCAGAAATGGTGGAAAACGCAAAACTTGCCTCCCAAAATAAAACAGGGGCAATGCAGCTCCTGATGAAGTATGCAAAAGAGGCCAAAGAAAATCTTGGCAAAAAAATAAAAGGCGACTGGGAACTTCATGTGGTGGGGCACAGCGCCGGCTCTATATTTGCCGCACACGCCATTACGCAACTGGCTGGCCTGGGCATCTCCTGGAAAACACTTCAATTCATGGCACCGGCAATTCGAATGGATCTGTTCAAACATCTGGTACTACCAAAGATTATGGATAAAACCTGCCCCAAGCCCAGCCTGTATATCTTAAGCAAAGCGGGCGAACTCGATGATAGCATCGGCCCATATGGCAAATCCCTGCTTTATTTGGTCAGCAATGCCCTCGAAGAATCTCGGGGTGTACCCTTGCTCGGCATGCAAAAATTCCTGGAGGAAGATCCAACGATTTTGAATTTTTTGAATGGCCCCGTCGACGGCCTGCCCGGCATCGTTGTATCCGGAACAGGGGACAAGCCCGGAGCAATGTCCAACAGCAACACCCACGGCGGCTTCGACAACGACCCCGATACCATGAACTCGGTTCTTGTCCGAATTCTTGGTAAATTGCCCGCCGTCCCTTTCACGGCACGGGATCTGCAATTTTAGTGCAGTTATCCACAACAAAATTAATGAAATACGCCTTCTGTAGAGTATGAAATTCAAATTCGCCGCTTTGATTATTTGGTCATTTTGTTGCAGTGCGGCTTGCGCCGCACCGGCTTCATGGTACCAATGGAACAGCAAATTAAATGACCAACGTTACTGCGTGCAATTTTCTCCGGGCGATGGATGGAAGCAGAGTGATGGCTTCTACAAAGATGCCCGCTGTAAAATTCGTGCCGCGACCGAAAACGACATATCCTCCCCCCGGCCCAGCAGTACGCCACAAAGTATGCAATCATCCGGCACTGCACATTTTCCATCATCAACTTCTCC
>JBIIMQ010000171.1:0-3240 GCA_044337935.1 Candidatus Nitrotoga sp. | reverse complement strand
CGCTGTTCCTCCGTCAGTACAATCTCAGTTGCTACCCGCACTTTATTCCCCCCGTTCGATTTGTTATCGAACGCTTCGACTTGACGCCTTTAATTAAGTTCCATCAAGAATGCAACACTACACTAGCGATGCCAGGATCAAACCGGTTCCGTTGTTATTCATACCCAAGCCAAACATCAACGAGACACGTTCGGTCAGATCCAGTTTGAACAAACGGCTCATACCATACCCCGCAGCAAACAATGATAAACATAGGCCTGCGGAAATAATTAATGTGACCGCCAAAAAATCATAATCCTGACTGGCTATAGCCTGCGGTAACGATACTGCCGCATTGGAATAATTCAACAACAACAAAACAATACTATTAATCAATTTTAAATACGACATTCCTCCGGCTATCCAGTGTTCGGCAACAATCATGCGTACCGCAATACCCAACAATGATGGCAACACCACCCAAAACCCCAGAAAAGCCCCGGAACCATATACCGCCAAACCCCGCAGGACTTTTTCAAACTCCTCCGAAGCCATCTCGCCAAAAATGTTAAACGTTACCGGGGTAATAATGGGGCTAAGCACGGTGGAAAAAAGTACCAGCCCCAGGCTCAATGCCAAATTTCCGTTGGCATTTTGCGCCCAAGCGGTTGACCCTCCGGCAATCGGCATAGCCGCAACCAATGCCAAGCCCACAAGAATATATTGCGCTTCTACCGACTCGGACCAAAACTGCATTAATACCGTTACACCAAAAATATAAACGATCGGTATGGCTATATTCGCAATCAGCCCTGCTAACAAAACATATTTCTTTTCAGCATATTTTTTAATATGGGAAATATTCAATCCCAAGCCGGCATTGAACATGAGTGTGGCGAGCATAACCATCAGCAGCGATATATTTATTTTCTGCTGGTAAATTGTCAGCTCGCCAAAGGAAACACTTCTTATTTGAAGACCAGGAGCTGGGAAAACAGCGGCAACAACATATGCCGTACTCAAAAACCAGAGCAAATGCCGTTGAAGAAATTGAGAAATCGAACGCAAATTCAATTTATATTTTGTCTGAATCCAGTTAAGACGGAGCGGCAGAAACTCCACCTTGAATTGCCCGCTCCACTGCCACTATTCGTGCCTCGCGCACCTTGTCGGCAATCGCATTTTTATCCCCGCATTGCCGCGCAATTTCTCCCGCATTTACTGCCTGCGTCGCCCGTAACATTCGAAGCAAATAATCTGCCTGCGGATAAGCATCCTGTTCATGTCCGGTACGCCCCCGCGCATCCGAAGAACATGCCAGCAACAAGTGCGTAAAACGTTCCGGCCTGCGCCACGCATCACAGCTCTGCAATATGGAAACAATGGTATCGGGTCGCAAACTGGGGGCACGATGCACATTACCGTGGTAACGTGCCACCAGCAAACCAAGATCACGGCAATCGTTGGTTACGCGCAAACGCTCACACAAGTCTCGCAGCAAATCGACACTTCGTGCCTCATGACCAATATGGCGCGGCAAGATGTCCGCCGGAGTATTTCCCTTGCCGAGATCGTGCGTTAGCGCGGAAAAACGCACTTCCAGCGGATAGTCTTGCCGTGCCGCATCATCCAATACCAGCATGGTATGTATACCGCAATCAATTTCTGGGTGATATTTGGGCGGCTGTGGCACACCAAACAATGCGTCCACTTCCGGCAGAATTTTTGCAAGTGCACCGCATTCACGTAACGTGAAAAAAAATCGTGACGGGACTTTCTCCATCAAACCACGCGCCAATTCCTGCCACACTCGCTCCGGCACCAGTGCATCCACTTCACCATTAGCCACCATCGTGCGCATCAAGGACAAAGTCTCCGGCGCTATACTAAAACCAAAACGAGCCACAAACCGTGCCGCACGCAGAATCCGCACCGGGTCTTCGCTAAACGCCGAACTGACATGGCGCAATATCCCGGCGCGCAAATCGGCGATACCATTGTATGGATCAATGAACTTGCCGTCCCGATCACGCGCAATGGCATTAATAGTGAAGTCGCGACGCAGCAAATCCTGTTCCAGCGTGACATCCGGTGCGGCATGAATAGCAAATCCCCGATAGCCGAGCGCAGTTTTCCGTTCGGTGCGTGCCAACGCATACTCCTCGTGCTCGTACGGATGCAGAAACACCGGAAAATCCTTGCCCACCGGCTTATAGCCGCGTGCCACCATTTCTTCCGGCGAACTACCCACCACAACCCAATCATGGTCATTCACCGGCAGGCCGAGCAGTTCATCGCGCACAGCCCCGCCTACGCTATAAATTTCCAAGCCACTATCTCTCATCGGGAAGAGCCTGTTGGTTAACAGCATTTTTTGCCGCAATCACCCCCAAACGTTGTTTGAGGGAACGTGGCGGCTGACCAAAAAGCTGGGAGTAATACATGGTATTGCTCATCACTTTCTTTACATAATTGCGTGTTTCCTCAAAAGGAATATTTTCAATATAAATCGCTCCTTCCAAGGCGCTCTCCCCCCGCCATTTACGGGCACGTGCCGGCCCGGCGTTATAGGCAGCTGAGGCCAGCACCGGGCTATTATCGAGTGCCGACAGCATCGTTCTCATATAAAACGTACCCATCTTGAAATGCGTATCAAGTTGATTCACGAGCGCCTGACGATAACTCTTCATTCCTATCTTTCGCGCTATCCAACGCGCCGTGGTAGGCATAATCTGCATAAGGCCTGTCGCCCCCACTGGCGATCTGGCTTGATAAACGAACCGGCTCTCCTGTCGTATTAACCCGTACACCCAAGCTTCTTCCAATTCATTTTTGCGAATATAACCCTGTAATTCATCCCGGTAGGGTGCGAGATAGCGCAAACTGAAGTCATGTGTCTGCACAGTACGGTCGGCGGTATTAATGGCATGGTCATACATTCCGTTGCTGCGCGCTATTTCGGCTGCCGCCAATAACTGCTCGTCATTAAATTTGCGTGCCGCCCATGTCCATTCTTTAGCTGCGTCTGTCCGCAAATCCATACGGTACAAAGCCAAAGTACGCTGAATAGCAGGCTGCGCCAGTATTGCATTGATTGTCGCTTTTCTGGGCTGATACCCGGCAGGCAATGCTGCCACAGAAACCAGTCCGATTTCTTCGGCAGAAAGCTGGCCATAAAAATTATGTTCACCGCTTAATTCGGTAAACAGCGCATTCGCTTCCAATATGCTTCCCCATGATTTCAGCGCCCGTGCCTTCCAA
>JBIIMQ010000008.1:0-33135 GCA_044337935.1 Candidatus Nitrotoga sp. | reverse complement strand
CGGTTCTGAAGAATTCATCCAGCACGTCGTTCTCATTAGTGGCAAGGATAAGTTGGCCGATGGGCAAACCCATCATGCGCGCAATATGCCCAGCGCAGATGTTACCGAAATTGCCGGAAGGAACCGAAAACGCAACTTTGTCATCGTTGGATTGCGTCGCGGCAAAATAGCCCTTGAAGTAATAGACGATCTGCGCCGACACGCGCGCCCAGTTGATCGAATTAACCGTGCCGATTTTATATTTGGCTTTGAAGGCGTGGTCGTTGGACACAGCCTTGACCAAATCCTGCGCATCGTCAAACACGCCACGAATGGCAATGTTGAAGATATTCGGATCTTGCAATGAATACATCTGCGCACGTTGGAAAGCGGACATTTTGCCGTGCGGCGACAACATGAACACGCGAATGCCACGCTTGCCGCGCATGGCGTATTCTGCCGCCGAACCGGTATCCCCGGAGGTGGCGCCAAGAATATTAAGTTCTTCGTGCTGCTTATCCAGCACGTACTCGAACAAATTGCCCAGCAATTGCATCGCCATGTCCTTGAACGCCAGCGTGGGCCCGTTGGACAACTCCAGAATATGCAGTCCCGGCTCCAGCGTGCGCAATGGTGTGATCTGTTTTGCGTCGGAACCGGCGCGTGCGTTGTGGTACACCTCGGCGTTATAGGTCTTGTTGACGATGGCCTTGAGATCAGCCGCAGGAATATCCGTGGCAAATTTTGACAACACGACAAACGCAAGATCAGCGTAAGACAGATTACGCCAGTTATCCAGATCGGCCCGTGTTACCTGTGGATATTCTTCCGGCAGGTACAGGCCGCCATCCGGTGCAAGCCCGCCAAGCAGAATTTCGGTAAATTTTTTAGCGGGTGAATTGCCACGCGTGGAGATATATTTCATTGCTTTGCTCGCTTCGCTTTTAATCCCCGCTCCCTTGTACAGGCGCAAGGAATCGAGAATAAGTTTTACAAGTTTCTATCTGTAGGGATGGCCTTATTTGCCTAACTCTTCCATACGAATACGTGTCACTTTACCCACTACCACTGTTAATTTCTCAAGCCTGACAATGGCTGCATCGATATTTTTTTCGAGTGTTAAATGGGTCAGCAGAATCAGGTCGGCCTCGTCTTCACCCTCGCCCGGTTCTTTCTGTATCACGGCATCAATCGAAATCTTCTCATCGGCCAGCACACGCGTAATATCGGCCAGCACACCGGGTTCGTCCTGCACCCGCAAGCGCAGGTAATAACAGGTCTGCACCTCGGATATGGGCAGCATGGGCAGATTCACCAGTTGATCCGGCTGGAATGCCAAATGAGGCACCCGATGTTCCGGATCGGCAGTATGCATACGCGTCACATCAACCAGATCGGCTATCACCGCGCTGGCCGTCGGTTCCGCGCCCGCGCCCTTGCCGTAATACAGCGTGGCACCGACCGCATCGCCCTGAACAACCACCGCATTCATCGCACCTTCCACATTAGCGATTAATCGTTTGGCGGGAATCAAAGTGGGATGCACACGTAACTCAACACCTGCTGAGGTACGTCTGGTAATTCCCAACAGTTTGATACGGTATCCAAGTTGTTCGGCGTAATTGATGTCCTTTGCGTCCAACCGAGAAATACCCTCGATATACGCCTTGTCGAATTGCATCGGAATACCAAATGCAATCGCGGAAAGTATGGTGATCTTGTGCGCCGCATCCACGCCCTCGATATCGAAAGTCGGATCAGCCTCGGCATAGCCCAAACGCTGCGCCTCTTTCAGCACGGCATCGAAACTCAACCCCTTGTCCCGCATCTCGGACAAAATAAAGTTGGTGGTTCCATTAATAATTCCGGCAATCCATTCAATACGATTGGCACTCAGACCTTCGCGTACCGCTTTAATAATCGGCACACCGCCCGCCACTGCCGCTTCGAACGCGACCATCACGCCCTTTTTTTGGGCCTCGGCAAATATTTCATTGCCATGCGTGGCCAGCAGCGCCTTGTTTGCAGTGACTACATGCTTGCCGTTGGCAATGGCCTTCAACACCAACTCCTTGGCCACACCGCAACCGCCGATCAACTCGATAACAATATCCACCTCCGGGTCATTCACCACGGCAAATGCATCATCAATTACACGACAAGCACCCCGGATAATTTCATTGGCACGCGTTATATCTTTTTCCGCCACCACGACAATACGTATAGGACGACCCGCACGACGGGAAATTTCTTCGGCATTACGAGACAGCACTGTGAATGTACCCGTACCGACAGTACCCAAACCCAATAGACCCACGTTCATCGGTTTCATTTGTTAACTCCAAAATTCAATTCGTTTACTCATTCCCTCCCGGTCTCCCCCGACAGTAGGAATTGGGAAAGGCCGGGACACATTTAAATCCCTCTGGTTATGACGCGCCATACCGCTTGCGGTAATACTCTAAGAACCGTGCAATTCGGCCAATCGCTTCGACCAAATCATCCGCATTGGGCAGAAACACCACACGGAAATGGTCGGAATCCGGCCAGTTAAAACCCGTTCCCTGAACCACTAAAACCTTCTCGGTTTCCAGCAGTTCAAGGATAAACTTCTGATCGTCATGGATCGGGTACATCTTCGGATCCAAACGCGGAAACATATACAGCGCAGCTTTAGGCTTGACGCAGGTAACACCCGGAATAGCGGTAAGCAATTGGTATGCAAGGTCCCGTTGTTTGCACAGTCGTCCAGAAGGCGCAACCAGATCATTGATGCTCTGATACCCCCCCAGCGCGGTCTGAATGGCGAATTGCCCCGGCACGTTTGAACATAAACGCATCGAAGCGAGAATACCCAAGCCGTCAATGTAATCCTGCGCGTGCTTTTTCATGCCCGACACAATCATCCAGCCGGCACGATAGCCGCAAGCGCGATAATTTTTGGACAGGCCGTTAAAAGTGACGAACAGGACATCATCCGCCAACGAAGCGATTGAGGTGTGGCTCACGCCATCATAGAGCACCTTGTCATAGATCTCGTCAGCGAAGACAATAAGTCTATTTTTTCGCGCGACTTCGATGATCTCCTGCAACAACGAATCCGGGTATATCGCACCAGTGGGATTATTCGGATTGATCAGCACGATGGCGCGAGTGTTGGATGTAATTTTGCTGCTGATGTCAGCAATGTCCGGCAACCAGCCAGCCTGCTCGTCGCACAAATAGTGGCGTGGCGTGCCTCCCGCCAGTGTGACTGCCGCCGTCCACAGCGGATAATCCGGTGCCGGTACCAATACTTCATCGCCCGTATTAAGTAGCCCCTGCATGGACATCACGATTAATTCGGATGCGCCATTGCCGATAAAAATGTCTTCCAGCCCCACCCCGGCAATATTCTTTTGCTGGGCGTAATGCATAATGGCTTTGCGCGCGGCAAACAGCCCTTTTGAATCGGAATATCCGGAAGAATTGGGGAGATTATGAATAACGTCTTGCTGAATTTCTTCCGGCGCTTCAAAGCCAAACGATGCCAAATTACCAATATTCAGTTTTATAATGCGATGGCCGTCTTCTTCCATTTGCTTGGCACGCGCCATCACCGGACCACGAATGTCATAACAGACACTGGTTAGTTTGGTCGATTTCAGTATTAGGGGCACGTTTTCCATATCTGTGCTGTCGGGTTGTTTCAATGGGTTCTCTCAATCTATTACTTCAAAACTGTGACATCAATCCGCTGAATGGTAGAATTTGACTTGAACAAAGTGCGTCATAAATTCGCTTATGGCCCTTGAAATTACTGACTGCAAAGGGTGTGATTCTAACCGAGCACGCCCATGTCGGCAAATGGAGAACTCGCGTGAAACTGCATCTTAATACCCGCACAAACCAAAACATTTTCACCGCCCACGGTACTGGTTATGTCAAGGTTAATGAACTGCGCTTTTCACATTCCATCGTGGTCACACCGGAACAGATCTTCTCGGATTGGCAGCCGCAGGGTTTTGACGCATTAAGCGAATCACACTTCACCTATCTGCTGGCCATGAAGCCCGAAATTGTACTGCTCGGAACCGGTGAACGGCAGCGCTTTCCGCATCCGCGCCTATATCAGCCACTCACTGCGGCCGGCATCTGCCTGGAAAGTATGAACACACCCGCCGCCTGCCGCACATACAACATCCTGATGGGGGAAGACCGCAAAGTGGTTGCTGCCATATTGCTCTAACCTTTGGTTGCACAATAAACCACCAAAAGTGACATACTTCAAACCATCATCCACCCGCCATAAAGGGGATTTAAATGCCGCGGATATTCATTGCAAACTTCATTATTGCCGGTTTGTTGTTCGTTTCCCTGAATGGAACCGCAGCGCCCCGGGATGAAAAGACCACAACAATGGCTGACCAAAATGAGGTCGCTGTCACTATCTACAACGACAATCTGGCTTTAATCAAAGATGCACGCAGCGTAAAGCTAGACAGCGATTTCAATAAGCTGGCCTGGCGCGAAGTCTCCGCCCAGATGCGACCTGAGACAGCACTATTGCGCAATCTTACCAATCCCGACGGATTCCGATTACTGGAACAGAATTTCGATTTTGATCTGTTAACGCCCCCCAAACTGCTAGAAAAATATCTCAACAAAGAAGTTACCGTCATCCGAACCAATCCGGCTACCGGTGCAGAACTCAGGGAAATAGCCACGGTGCTTGCCACCAACGGGGGTACCGTACTTAAATTTGCCGACCGGATAGAAACCGGCATCCCGGGTCGCTTGGCATTTTCCGGTGTTCCGGAGAATTTACGCGACAAACCGACTCTGGTTGTTTCGCTCATTAACCCCGTTGCAGGCGAACAAAATCTTGAACTTTCTTATTTAACGACCGGATTATCCTGGCATGCAGATTATGTGGCTGAATTAAGCGAACGTGATGATCGTCTTGACCTAAACGGCTGGGTCACCCTAACCAACCAAAGCGGGACAGCGTACCCCAATGCCAAACTGCAACTGGTTGCTGGCGACCTGAACCGGGTGCGCCAACCACAACTCATGTCGCGCGGCATGAAGGCCATGGCACCGCAAATGGCAGATGTGGGAGAAATGAAAGAAGAGGCACTGTTTGAATATCACCTTTATACGTTGCAATATGCCACGACATTATTGGAAAACCAGACCAAACAGGTAGCACTGATGTCAGCATCCGGCATACCTGTAAATAAAGAATTTCTATTATCCGGCGCAAATTATTACTACTCCGGACAGCATGGCGAAATCGGCCAAAAGCTCAAAGTCGGCGTTTTTGTGGAATTTCAAAACAAAGGGGAAGGACTGGGGATTCCGCTGCCCAAAGGCGTCATCCGTGTTTACAAAAAAGATTCCCGGGGCAATGCCCAATTTGTGGGTGAAGACCAAATCAGCCACACGCCTAAAAATGAATCTATTCGGCTGAAATTAGGAGATGCGTTTGATGTAACCGCCGACAAAAAACAGACGGAGTTTCAAAAGCTGGCCGGGACGGGGCGTTCCGGCAACATCTTCGAAAGCGCTTATCAAATCGTATTGAAGAACGCCCGCAACGAAACAACCACCGTGGTGGTGCAGGAACCCGTGCCCGGCGATTGGACAATGATTTCCGAGTCCCACCCTCACACCAAAATCACATCCGGCATGGCAGAATGGAAGGTGGTGGTACCCGCAGACGGCAAGACCACATTGACTTACCGGGTGCGCGTCAAATATTGAAACAACAGGGATTATATTTGCTTGGGGAACTCAACAAATTGAGTTCCCCCCTGACTAGAGGCTTTAGCAACAGCAATGCGGGCTACATTTGGCTTTGTAACCAGTTCTGAATACCGACTTTCTGCATTACGTCCAACTGGGTTTCCAGCCAATCAATGTGTTCCTCTGTATCTTCCAGAATTTTTTTGAAAATTTCGCGGGAGACATAATCATTAGCGGTTTCGCAAGCAGCCATCGCAGCGACCAGATTTTCGCGTGCGGCCATTTCCAGCTTGAGATCGCAGGCTACGCACTCTTCGACTTTTTCGCCAATCATCAGCTTGCCGAGTTCCTGCAAATTTGGCAGACCTTCCAAAAATAAAACTCGCTCTACCAGCATATCAGCGTGCTTCATTTCCTCGATGGATTCGTCATACTCGTGCTTGCCCAGGCTATTAAATCCCCAGTTTTTGTACATGCGCGCGTGAAGAAAATACTGATTAATGGCAGTCAGTTCGTGCTTCAGTTGACGATTGAGAAATTGAATAATGTCTTTATTGCCCTTCATGCTGATCTCCCTAGATTCTGACCTCAACCAAATGATTGGGTTGACTTGGAGTCATTTTAACATGCCCCACATCTGCCAAAACCTCATTTAAAACCTGCTTGGCATGGCAGGCACATTTACCGCACTGTGTACCCACACCCAAGCATGTTCTCAAATCCCGCATGCGACACGCGCCCTGACAGACTGCTTCACGAATGGCGGAATCGGTGATGCCCTTGCAAATACAAATATACATATTCTGACCTCTATCTTATGCAAATCAACTTGATTTTGTCCCGCAATCAAATTGCTTCTTGATGCTGGGCGACAAATTCTGATTAAACTTTCCCAAGGCTGATTACTAACGATAATGAGAATGATACGCAATAATAAACAAAATGCAACTAATTTATTAATTGGGGGGGCAGACACAAAAAAAGCCGCGAAAAACAGGGGAGGCTACGCGCCTTGGCGTAAGGTTGCTGCATTCAAGTTATAATCCGCACATCTACACAGATCACGCCCATCATGCAAATTACCCGAAGACTAGAATTTGATGCGGGACACCGCATTCCCAGTCACGTCAGCCAGTGCAAGCATTTGCACGGCCATCGCTACGCCATTGAAATCACCCTGTCCGGCGAAATTATCACCACTGACGGCGTATCAGAACAAGGTATGGTAATGGACTATACGGATGTAAAACGCATTGCAAAAGAACAGCTGGTGGACGCATGGGATCATGCTTTTCTGGTATATCGCGACGACAAAGTGGTATTGGATTTTCTGAACTCACTGCCCAATCACAAAACTGTGGTTCTGGAAGTACCTCCCACGGCAGAAAATCTCGCCATGCTCGCTTTCAAACTGCTCGACAGCGCTTACCGCCACAGTTTCAAAAACAATCTGCGACTGGAACGTGTGCGTATTTACGAAACGCCGAATAATTGGGCCGACTGCCTGCGAAACGCGGATTGATTACAGGGCACTCTCAGCTCTTGAGCCGGTATCCTGTCTTGAAAATCCACCCTATGGTTACGATACAGGCAACAAGAAAAACCAGTGCCATGCCAACACTGATCGCCACATTAACATCGGCAATATCATAAAAACTCCATCGAAAACCGCTGATCAAATAAACCACCGGATTAAATAGTGCAATTTTTTGCCACAACGGCGGCAGCATACTGATCGAATAAAAACTTCCGCCCAGAAAAGCCAGGGGCGTAATGATCATCATGGGTATGATTTGTAACTTCTCGAACCCGTCAGCCCAAACTCCGATAATAAAACCAAAAAGACTGAAGGTAACGGCAATAAAAACCATAAAAACCATCATCCATAATGGATGAGCAATCTCAAACGAAACAAAAAATCGCGCCGTAACCAAAATGAGTACCCCCAAAATGATGGATTTGGTGGCAGCAGCACCAACATAGCCAACCACGGTTTCCACGTAAGAAATGGGGGCGGAAAGAATTTCATAAATAGTGCCCGAAAATTTTGGCATGTAAATGCCAAACGAGGCATTGGAAATACTTTCCGTCAACAAGGTCAGCATGATTAAACCGGGGACAATAAAAGCCCCATAGCTAATGCCGTCGATCTCGATCATGCGCGAGCCTATCGCCGAACCAAACACCACAAAATAAAGCGAAGTCGAAATAACGGGCGATGCAATGCTTTGCATTAACGTTCGCCAAGCACGCGCCAGCTCAAACAGATAAATCGCACTAATTGCATAAAAATTCATGGGCGCCCGCTTACCAAATTGACAAAAATTTCTTCCAGCGAGCTTTGGCTTGACTGCAAATCCTTGAAGTCGATTCCATGTCTGGAGAGCTGCCGCAGCAAATCTGCAATTCCTGTCTGTTCACCTTGAGCGTCAAAGATATAAATCAGCTCGTGGCCGTCGGCCGATAATTCAAGTGGGTATCCTGCAAGTTCACTGGGAATACGCGCTAACGGGGACTGCAGATACAACTTGAGCTGCTTTTTACCGAGCTTATCCATCAATCTGACCTTGTCTTCCACCAGAATAATTTCACCTTTGCTAATTATTCCGATGCGGTCGGCCATTTCCTCGGCTTCCTCAATATAGTGGGTCGTCAAAATAATAGTCACGCCATTTTTTCGTAAACCCCGAACCATTTCCCACATATCGCGGCGCAGTTCAACGTCAACCCCCGCTGTGGGCTCATCGAGGAATAGAATCTGTGGCTCATGGGATAAGGCCTTGGCGATCATCACCCGGCGCTTCATGCCGCCCGAAAGAGTTCTGATTCTGGCATCTTTTTTATCCCACAGAGACAAGTCACGCAACACGTTCTCGATATGGGTCGGATTGGGGGGTTTACCAAACAGGCCGCGACTGAATTTCACCGAAGCCAACACCGTTTCAAACGAATCGGTGGCAAGCTCCTGCGGCACCAAGCCAATTTTTGATCTGGCCGCGCGATAGTCGGTAACAATGTCATGGCCGTCGGCCAGTACCCGCCCCTGACTCGGATTAACAATCCCGCAAATGACACTGATTAGTGTTGTTTTACCGGCTCCATTCGGCCCCAACAAAGCAAAGATTTCCCCATGCGAAATCTCCAGATTGATGCCCTTGAGCGCCATAAATCCCGAAGCATAAGTCTTCGAAAGATTTTGGACTGATATAGCTGACTGCACGCAACGCCCTTATTGATAATAAATTTTCTATTACACCAATACGCTTTAAAACATCCACGATACGGGGATAGAAAGAAAACAGCACGCCAGTCGACGTGCCGCCAAAACCTGAAACCATTCAGCTAATCACACCTGCGGATGTGCACGCTCCGCGTCATTATCCAATTTATTCAGCGCATGCAAATAAGCCCTGGCAGAAGCCACCACGATATCCGTGTCAGCCCCCTGACCATTTACTACACGCCCCCCCTTGGATAGCCGCACCGTCACTTCACCCTGCGCATCCGTTCCACTGGTAATATTGTTTACCGAATAAAGCAACAATTCGGTATTGCTTTGCACGATCTGCTCGATGGCTTTAAATGTCGCATCTACCGGCCCGCCTCCCTGATCCTCAGCAACACATTCCTTTCCGCCCACGCTCAGACGCACCTGCGCCGTAGGTGAATGTCCGGTTTCCGAATGCGCCCGTAGGGATATCAAATGATAGTGTTCGTTAACGTGTGCCACGACGCTTTCGCTAATCAAAGCTTGCAAGTCCTCATCAAAAATTTCGCGTTTGCGGTCAGCCAATTCTTTAAACCGGGCAAAAGCGTCGCTCACCACATTTTCGTTTTCCAGTACGATGCCGAGCTCCTGCAAGCGGGTGCGAAACGCGTTGCGGCCGGAAAGTTTGCCCAGTGTTAATTTATTCGTGCTCCAGCCTACATCTTCGGCACGCATAATTTCATAAGTCTCGCGATGCTTGAGCACACCGTCCTGATGAATACCGGACTCATGCGCAAAAGCATTCGCACCGACTATCGCCTTGTTAGGCTGCACCGGGTATCCGGTGATACTGGACACCAATTTGGAAGTTGGCACAATCTGCGTGGTGTCTATGCGCGAATCGCAGCTGAATACATCGCGGCGCGTCTTCACCGCCATCACAATTTCTTCCAGGCTGGCATTACCGGCACGCTCGCCCAAACCGTTGATGGTGCATTCCACCTGACGTGCACCGTTCATTACAGCAGCAAGAGAATTGGCTACCGCCATCCCGAGGTCATTGTGGCAATGGGTAGACCACACCACCTTGCCGGAATTCGGCACACGCTCGATCAATTGTTTGATGCGCTCACCCCACAAAACCGGGATGCTGTAACCGACCGTATCTGGCACGTTTAATGTTTTTGCTCCGGCTTGGATCACCGCATCAAAAATACGCACAAGGAAATCCATTTCCGAACGTACCGCGTCCTCGGCAGAAAATTCGATATCGTCGGTATATTCCAATCCAAGCTTTATCGCTTTTACCGCCGCTTCCACCACTTGATCGGGTTGCATACGCAACTTCATTTTCATGTGGATGGGTGATGTGGCGATAAAAACATGAATACGGCCGGACTTGGCGGGCTTAATCGCCTCGCCCGCAGCACGCACATCGTTCTCAGTAGCGCGCGCCAATGAACAAACCGTGGAATTTTCGATAATCTGCGCGACACTGCGGACCGCATTTGCATCCCCCGGACTGGCGGCGGCAAACCCCGCCTCGATCACATCGACGCCCAATTTTTCCAATTGACGCGCGATACGGATCTTTTCTTCCTTGGTCATGGACGCGCCAGGACTTTGCTCGCCATCGCGCAAGGTCGTGTCAAATATTATTAACTTTTCATTCATGCTGAACTCCATTGCAATTATTTAATTCGCACAATCCAAGCGAATAACATTCGGCTGGATACTGCTTGCTTCAAACCAAGAGGAATATTTAGCGCGCGGTGCGCAGCAGCAACGCAGCCAGAAGGCTGGATGTAGAATGTAATTGCGAGATGTGACGAGAGAAGTGCATGTTCAAAATATAACGGCTTTTATCTACTTAAGCAATATTCACGCTCCGCCGGGGCGAATCAAGTTACCGTTTGACCTATAACACAAAGCGATAATCAATTGCCGACAGACCACATATCACCAGTTATTAACCTTGGCTTGGACAACAGGCTTCCGCGAGAGAAGCCCGTTGAAACACGAAACGTCATAGACTGTAATACATATCGAATTCAACCGGATGTGTTGTCATGCGATAACGGGTCACCTCTTCCATTTTCAACTCGATGTAAGCATCGATGAAGTCATTGGAGAATACCCCACCTCTGGTCAAAAATTCGCGATCCTTGCTCAGTGCTTCCAAAGCCTGTTCGAGACTGGAGCACACTGTTGGGATCTTTGCGTCTTCTTCCGGTGGCAAATCATACAAATTCTTGTCTGCAGGATCGCCAGGGTGAATTTTATTTTGCACGCCATCCAAACCGGCCATCATCATGGCGGTAAACGCCAAATAAGAATTGGCAGTCGGATCAGGGAAACGCACTTCGATACGACGCGCTTTATCACTTTGCACAAAAGGAATACGGATCGAAGCAGAACGATTCCGAGCCGAATAAGCCAATTTTACAGGCGCTTCGAATCCTGGAACCAAACGCTTGTAGGAGTTGGTGCCTGGATTGGTAATGGCGTTGAGTGCACGAGCATGCTTGATAATACCGCCGATGTAATACAGCGCAAACTCGGACAATCCGGCATATCCGTTACCGGCAAACAAATTCTTCCCATCCTTCCAGATGGATTGATGAACGTGCATACCTGAACCGTTATCACCAACAATCGGCTTGGGCATGAAGGTTGCAGTTTTGCCATATTGGTGCGCAACATTGTGCACCACATATTTAAGCTTTTGGGTTTGGTCGGCGCGATTGACGAGACTATCAAAACGGGTACCGATTTCACATTGTCCGGCGGTTGCCACTTCATGGTGATGCACTTCAACGGGAACGCCAATTTCTTCCAATATCAGGCACATTGCGGAGCGCATGTCCTGCAGCGAATCAACCGGTGGCACAGGGAAATACCCCCCCTTGACGGTGGGCCGATGGCCAGTATTGCCGCTATCGTATTTTTCTGCAGAGGACCAAGCAGCTTCTTCGGAATTAACCTTGCAGAAGCAACCGGACATATCCACTTGCCAGTTCACTGAATCAAAAATGAAAAACTCAGGCTCAGGGCCAAAATAGCAAATATCACCCAAGCCGGTAGATTTCAAATAAGCTTCAGCGCGCTTGGCGATTGAACGTGGATCGCGGTCATAACCTTTACCATCGGCTGGCTCAAGAACATCACAAGTCATCACCAATGTAGTTTCGTCCATGAATGGATCAAGAAAAGCGGATGCGGGATCAGCCATCAACAACATGTCGGATGCTTGTATACCTTTCCAACCAGCGATGGATGAACCGTCAAAAGCATGACCGGTTTCAAACCAGTCATCACTATCTGACACCACATGTGCCGGAATCGAAACGTGCTGTTCTTTGCCACGGGTATCGGTAAAACGCAGGTCAACGAATTTCACTTCGTTGTCTTTAAGTAACTTAAGAACATCAGCAGCTGACTTCGACATAATAATTCTCTCCATAAACGTTAACAACTAAACTAAAAAATGAACCGGAAACTGCATAAACTTAAACCCGAGAGTTACGCACGAAGTGTCCCACTTCATATTCCAACCCCAAAACGGGTATTTTGCCATATTCATGAAGAAAATTGGGCTTAAATGTGTGCTTTTTTCAGAACACATACCATATGAAGGGCACTTTATTCCATCCATAGTCATCCACGCACCTACATCCTCCTCAATCCCGATCGTTCACAGGGGGAAACCCATAGGATTTTTGGCTGCGTTGGGATAGTATTCACAACAATTCTCCGCAAACAGCGCTTGCGGGTTATCTTTTAACAATTGGAGAAATGACATGGGGAAAATCACAGAAATTTTGAATACCGCACAAAAACGTGCCAAAGAAATGAATTTACCCTATGAGGGCGCCCTGCTACCCAATGAAGCTTATGAAATATTACAAACTGCGCCGGGCGCCAAGCTAATTGATGTACGCACCCGCGCTGAATTGGATTGGGTGGGACGCATCCCCGATGCGGTTGAAATTGAATGGGCCACCTATCCCGGCATGAAACCCAATCCATATTTCATGACACAACTCGAACAACAGGTGGATAAAGAAGCCTTGGTGCTATTCATTTGTCGTAGCGGTGCCCGATCCCATAATGCTGCCAAAGCTGCAGTCGAAGCGGGCTACACCGAATCCTACAACGTACTAGAAGGCTTCGAGGGGGAAAAAGATGCCAACCAACACCGCAACGTACTGAGTGGCTGGCGTGCATGCAAGTTACCGTGGGAACAAAGCTAAACCACGTAAACCTGCCGACTATGCCTCCCCGGGAAACTTACCACTTCACAGCGCCACTATAAGCGGTGACCAGCACTACCAAGCCGAATACAATACGATACCAGGCAAATCCCACAAAAGTATGGTTGGAAATAAATTTGAGCAAGGCCGCTACTGCCAGATAAGCACTGACGAACGCGGCTATAAAACCAACTACAAACACCGGCAGATCTGCAACTGATAGCAAGTGCCAACTTTTGTATAAATCGAGAGCAGCTGCCCCGAACATGGTGGGAATTGCAAGAAAAAATGAGAACTCGGTTGCAACTCGTCGATCGAAGCCAAAAATCATCCCCCCCATAATAGTTGCACCGGAACGGGAAACACCGGGAAACATGGCTACCGACTGGGCAAACCCGACCTTGATTGCATCCTGCCAACGCATATCCTCAACACTTTTAATGTGCGGATGAAACACCCGTTTTTCCACCCACAGGATCACCAACCCGCCACCGATTAATGCCATCGCCACCGTATAAGGATTAAACAAATAGGTCTTGATCCAATGATGGAATACTAGCCCAAGCACAACTGCCGGCAGGAATGCCACCAGCACATTCCCGGTAAAGCGCCGGGCAGCAGGCTCGCGCTCCACCAAACCACGCGTTACCGCCAACAGTTTGGCCCGAAATTCCCATACGACCGCAAAAATCGCCCCCAACTGAATGACGATCATGAATACCTTGCCCCGCTCATCATTGAAGTTGAGCAAGTCGCCGGCAATAATCAGGTGCCCCGTGCTGGAAATAGGCAGAAATTCGGTCAGACCTTCGATAATGCCAAGGATAAAGGCCAAAAAAAGCGAGGGGAGATCCATAGCAGATCAGGCGCGCATCATACGGGTGCCGGCCACTCTGGCATGGTTTCCAATTCCGGATGGGTTAGTTTGAGCATTGCCATAATACCTCCGGGTATATTGGATCCGGCAGGAACCGCAGCACGAAATTCGACATTCAGCATCCACGCCCCACCGTCCAAAGCCGCCACCTGCGCTTTCAACACACGATCATCCGGTACACCTTCAAGTGCCTGCTTTAATTCCCCGACTGTCTTCATGATTATCCTTGTTGATTACAAAAAATTAACTTAATGGTGACAGCGTCTACCGCCGCACCCTTCATACGCCGACTTTATGCATTAAATTTTGGTTGTGCAAACAGATTTACTTTCTCGCCAAATTGCTGGGCAAAATCACGCATCGACTGTGCTACCGTTTTTTCTCCGGTAGCGCGTTCGAACGTGTCGGCCATTGACAAGAAAGTCTGATGATAAAACTGGCACATTTCATCAACCATCATATCTTTAGTCCAAAAATCAATGCGCATCGTGTTATTTTCTTTTGCATCCCAAACCGAAATCATCACACCCTTGCTTGTGTTGATTTCCTTTGCATCAGAAGCGGTCCAGTCTATTCTTTCTGCAACCATATTTTCATCAAGAGAGACCGTAAACTTAATTTCAGATTTCGTCATTTTTAATTAATTCCCCAAAGGATTGTTTATTGAAAGGAGTACGCCAACTACGTGCGGACATCTCGTTGAACTACCCTTATACCAAGGGCGAGGCTGCAACTTCAGTAAATTACTTGTCCTTCATCGACATGAATTTATTTTCCATCACCAAATTCATTTTTTCACCCAGCTTCTGGGCGAAATTTCGCATCGCTCGCGATGTTTCGACATCTCCGGTCGCACGTTCAAAATTGTCTGCCATGAATAAAAGGCTTTGATGATAAAACTTCTTCATCTCCTCTTTCATCATGCTTTTGGTCCATAAATTAACACGCAACGTATTGCTCTTCTGGGCATCCCACAGCGCAATCATGATTGCATTGGTTGCAGCCTCTTCCTGTAGATCAGACGCACTCCAGTCGATTTTTTCCGGCACTCTTTCATCGTCCAGGGTAACAGTGAATTTAATTTCAGATTTTTTCATTTGATATTGATGTTTTGGCATTGATGTTAGCAACGCCAGCAATCTGATGAACCGATCACCCGCAAGAAAAACCGTGCATCCGATGCCCGAACATATTAAATACACCACCCTCTTTGGTTTTAACACAAAGAGGGATTCAGAAAATGACCGGTATTTACTAAATTAGCTTGCCAGAACTTTTTGCGCTGCAGCCACAGCCACACCATGTTGAACCGGCGCTTTCATTCTGCCCAACACATCATCCAACGCACCGAGACACATCAGGATATTGCTCCGATTGCTGGCGTACCCCATCAAACCAATACGCCACACCTTGCCTGCCATCACGCCCAAGCCCGCACCGATTTCCAGCTGATAATCGTTTAACAGGGTAGAACGCATAACGGCATCATCCACGCCCTCCGGAATAGTCAGCGCATTCAGTTGTGGCAGGCGCTCGGATTCCGGCACCACAAAATTCAGCCCCATTGCTTCTAGGCCGGCGCGCAGGGCAAGGTGGTTTTTCGTGTGGCGAGCCCATGAATTTTCCAGACCTTCTTCCTGCAGGATCACTAATGCTTCATGCAGACCATACAGTGCGTTAATCGGCGCAGTGTGATGATAAGCACGTTTGGTCGATCCACCCCAATAACTCATGACCAGATTCAAATCCAGGAACCAGCTTTGCACTTTGCTTTTACGGTTCTTGATTTTATCCAACGCGCGCGTACTAAAACTGACCGGAGAAAGTCCGGGCGTACAGGAAAGGCATTTTTGCGTGCCTGAATAAATAGCGTCAATTTCCCATTCATCAACCTTAAGTGGCGAACCGGCAAGTGAAGTGACCGCATCTACAATGGTCAAACAACCATATTTATGGGCAATCGCCACCAAGGTTTTAGCATCAGACAAAGCACCGGTTGAAGTTTCCGCATGCACAAACGCCACAACCTTGGTATCAGGATTAGCCTTGAGTGCATCTTCCAATTTTTGCGGGTCAACTGCACGTCCCCAGTCATCCTGCACCATCACCGCGATACCGCCGCAGCGCTCGACGTTTTCTTTCATACGTCCACCGAACACACCGTTCTGACATACGATCACTTTGTCGCCGGGTTCAACCAGATTGACGAAACAGGTTTCCATTCCGGCAGAACCGGGGGCAGAAACGGGCATGGTCAACTCGTTTTGAGTCTGGAAAGCATACTTCAACAACTCTTTCATCTCGTCCATCATGGTTACGAACACTGGATCAAGATGGCCGATAGTGGGGCGCGATAAAGCCTCCAGTACGCGTGAGCTGACATCCGAAGGGCCTGGCCCCATCAGAATGCGTTGCGGGGGATGGAACGATTTTATTGCCATGCTTTTTCTCCTTGCAGGTTGCGATTAATTAATTGTGACATTTTAGCTTTTTTCATTGCTTTCAGGGCGCATCTAAAAATTCGAACTCCCTGACCGCAAAAAAACAGATAAAAATCCTGTTAAAACATTCTTACTTATTATTAAATACCGGAATAATCTTTTGTAGTAACACCACAGCGCGATAAAAATCGGATCTACAGCGTTACTCTCCAGCCTTCCCCTGCCAAGGGAATGACTACAATAATTCGATCCAGTGTTTAACCGGCAATCGGGCCGCACTTTCCAAATGCAGCTGACAACCAATGTTGGCAGTGGCAATCACCTCGGCCCCGCCCTGTTGCAGCGCATCCAGCTTATTCTCCAGTAACTGTTGCGACAGCACCGGTTGCGTCAAAGTGTACGTGCCCGCCGCACCGCAGCACAGATGCCTATTCGCAACCGGCACTACCGTATAACCGCACTTTTGTAGAATCGCTTCAACCGCGCCGGACATTTTTTGCCCATGCTGCAAAGTGCATGACGATTGATACGCAACACGCACCCCTTTACCCGCATCGGCCAAAACACTCAAATCTTCACGGCCAAGAATTTCACTCAAATCACGTGTAAGTTCACTAATCCGTGCCGCTTTTGCAGCATAGTCCGGATCGTGTTTTAGCGCTGCGTCATACTCTTTCACCATCAAACCACAGCCACTGGCACTCATTACAATGGCCTCTACACCTTGCTCAATATATGGCCACCAAGCATCGATATTGCGACGCATCATGTCGTGCGCCCCGTTGACATCGGACAGGTGCTGATTCAGGGCGCCACAACAGCCAGCTCCCGCTGCGCTTACCAGAGAAATACCCAACTTATCCAGCACACGTGCAGCGGCAAGATTGGTATTAGGCGCGCTCAACGACTGCACACACCCCTCCAACACCAGCATTCTGCGCGAATACATCGTTTGCGGACGGATTGATTGCGCTTGTCGTTTTGCCGGAATTTTACGTTGCAAAAAAGCGGGCAACAACGGACGCATCACACGGCCAATGCCCAGCACCAACGCAAAACGCTTGGGGTACGGCAACACGGTCAATAGACCGGATCGCATCATTTTCTGCCAAAACGGACGCGGTGCCCGTTCCTCGATCACCTGCCGTCCAATATCAATCAACCGGCCATACTGCACCCCGGATGGACACGTGGTTTCACAGGCGCGGCAAGTCAGACAACGATCCAGATGCAACTGTGTCTTCTCGCCGGACTGATTACCTTCCAGCATTTCCTTGATCAAATAAATGCGTCCGCGCGGGCCATCCAGCTCACTGCCAAGCAATTGGTAGGTAGGACAAGTGGCGTTGCAAAACCCGCAGTGCACGCAAGAACGCAGAATCGCATTGGCTTCGGCAATGTCGGGGTTATCAAGAAGTTCGGTAGAAATCGCGGTTTGCATATAGCTCACAAGTCGGCGTAAATGCGCCCCCGGTTAAAAATTCCCTGCGGATCAAAACTGGCTTTCAGCCGTTGATGAATTACCAGCAAGGGCGCAGCGAGCGGCTGAAATATTTCACCATTACGCGCACCACCCCTGAATTGGGTGACATACCCGCCTGCTACAGCAACGCGTTCGCGTACCAACTCAATCGGCTCGTCACTCGTTAACCAACGCTGCGCGCCACCCCAATCGAGCAACCACTCGCCGCTAATTTCCAAAGGAGGCACGGCAGGCTTTACCATTACGCGATATAGCGGCTTTGCCGAACTGAAAAATGGCAAATGATGTTCACGCAGGGCATACCAGAAAGGCCCTGATTTCTCTATCACTTCGCCGCCCAGCTGCCCGTGGGCATGTCTGACAGCTTGCTCGCTACCGGATAATCGCACATAAAAGTGACCCGCATGATAGCTGGCGGCATCCACCGGCACCGGCTGGGACAACAAGCGGCTCATTTTGCCGATCGCTTCCGCCTGGGTACATTCCTGTATCAAAGTAAGGCTGGCTGCCGGACGTGGCAACACCTTCAAACTGATTTCCAAAAGCACACCCAGCGTACCGTATGCACCGACCATCAGCCGCGAGATATCGTAACCCGCCACGTTTTTTATCACCCGGCCACCGAAATGCAGTATCTCACCCTTGCCATTTATCAGTTTGCAGCCCAAAACAAAATCACGGGCGGAGCCGCAAAATGGTCGACGCGGCCCGGATAAGCCACAAGCGATAGTGCCGCCCAAGGTGGCATTATCACCAAAATGCGGCGGCTCAAACGCCAGCATCTGCCCGGTTTCTGCCAATGCGGCTTCAACCTCTTTGAGCTGCGTCCCGCTGCGTACCGTCAAAACCAACTCGCGCGGATCGTGTTCAACAATCCCGCGATGCCCGCTGACATCCAGAATTTCGCCGGGCGTCTCCCGCCCTAAAAATGCTTTGCTATTACCCGCTTCAATTTTAAGCGGCACCCCGCCGCTACCGGCAGCGCGTTGCACCTGCTGTTGCAGTGCTTCACTGATATCACGTTCCAACATCAGAATCGTTCCAGTTCGGGATGAGGCAATTGCCCATGATGAACGTGCATGGCTCCAAACTCCGCACAACGCTGCAAAGTGGGCACAGCTTTCCCGGGATTTAGCAATCCATCCGGATCAAAAGCAGCTTTTACAGCATGAAACTGGCTGAGTTCGTCCGCCCTGAACTGAATACACATCTGGTTAATTTTCTCCATACCAACGCCGTGTTCGCCGGTAATAGACCCACCCACTTCAACACACAACTGCAAAATACGCTGCCCAAATTCCTCGGTACGTGCCAACTCACCTTCTTTGTTGGCATCAAATAAAATCAGCGGATGCAAATTACCATCGCCGGCATGAAACACATTCGCCACCGGCAAACCATATTCTTCCGACCATAAACTGATCTGACGCAACACATGCGGCAATTGGCGTCGCGGAATCGTACCATCCATGCAGTAATAATCCGGCGAAATACGCCCCACTGCAGGGAAGGCTGATTTACGCCCCTTCCAGAATAGTTGCCGCTCTGTTTCATTAATGGCAGTGCGTACTTCGGTCGCGCCGCTTTGATGCAATAGCTCGCGTACCTTCATAATGTACTCGGACACCTCTGCATTAGTGCCATCCAGTTCACACAACAAAATCGCCTTCGCATCACGCGGGTAACCGGCATGCGCATAATCTTCCGCCGCATTAATGGCCACTTTATCCATCATTTCCAGACCGGCCGGAATAATCCCGGCAGCAATTATTGCCCCGACCGCTTCCCCGGCTTTGAAAACATCATCGAAGGCCGCCAGCAAAACTTGTGCGCGTTCCGGTTTAACCAACAGCTTTACGGTCACCTCAACGATCACCGCCAACATACCCTCGGAGCCCGTCATCAACGCCAGCAAATCGTAGCCCGGAGAATCCAGTGTTTCAGCGCCGATGGTCAGCATCTCCCCCTCCATCGTCACCACTTTCAGCATCAAAATATTGTGTACCGTCAAACCATATTTCAGGCAATGTACCCCGCCGGAATTTTCCGCGACATTTCCACCAATGGTGCAAGCGATCTGTGAGGAAGGATCAGGCGCGTAATACAAGCCATACGCAGCGGCAGCTTCGGAAATTGCCAGATTGCGCACCCCCGGCTGTAAAGTGGCAAGCGCATTGTCCGGATCTATATGAAGTATGCGTTTAAATTTTGCCAGACTCAGCAGAACGCCGTCAGACAAAGGCAGTGCACCACCGGACAAACCGGTTCCCGCACCACGGGCCACCACGGGCACCTGCAAAGCATGGCACAAACGCATAATGGCCTGCACCTGCTCAGTCGTTTCGGGCAAAACCACCACCAAAGGCAGACGTCGATAAACCGATAGCCCGTCACACTCAAACGGACGCAGATCTTCTTTATCGGTAAGCACCGCTTCCGGCGGCAGCAGCTTGAGCAGATTACGGATCAGATCTTCATGCACTTCACGATTACGCGGCAATCCATCTTTTGATACTGGCATGAAAAAATAATAGAGCAATTTAATAGGGTATAGAATTTCAGCAGAGTTTGACTCAAAACGCAACCCGTTAAGAACCTCTTACTCGCTCGCCAAAATAAATGAGTTACCCGACTGTCCAGTGAAGTAAGCCCCTCAAATATCATGGCGATCCCTTCCCCTAATTTCTAATTAACACCATATCTCAGCCCACCCCTGATGCGATCAAACCCCCATCATTAGAATCATCTCAAAAAATGTCCGCATACCACCGAACCAGCTTACTGACAAAATGCTCGATGATTAAAAATCATATTATTCAAACAGATGATGAACAAATTACGTTTGCATAGCAGCAACAATCCCGACACGTCAGCATGGTCAATATATGAAGTCGAGCCAACATCATGATATAGTTTACCCTTTGAAAAGCCATACCAAGTACACCGGTATCGTTTCATCATAATAAATAAACATACAAATCAAGGGGAAATATAGTGGCAGTTAAAACTCGACTTCATCGTAGCGAATTGGCCGTTCCGGGCAGCAATCTGCGTATGCTTGAAAAAGCACCAACTGCGGGCGCTGATGTGGTCTTTCTGGATTTGGAAGACGCAGTTGCGCCTGATGATAAAGAACAGGCGCGCAAAAATGTCATCGCGGCATTGAACGATATGGACTGGTCTGCATGTTCAGTTTCGGTCCGAATCAATGGACTGGATACACATTGGTGTTACCGTGATGTCGTGGATGTAATGGAAGCTGCTGGCGATAAGCTCGATACCATTTTAATCCCCAAAGTTAACAGACCGGACGATGTCTACTTTGTCGCAACACTGATGGAACAAATCGAAGCGGCAAAGAAATTCAAGCCGGTCAATATTCATGTGCTTATCGAAACCGCTCTCGGTATGGCAAATATCGAACAAATTGCTCAAGCATGCCCGAACCGTATGGAGGCGATGGTATTTGGCGTAGCCGACTACGCAGCCTCTACCCAGGCTCGCACAACCAACATGGGTGGCGCCAATCCCAATTACGCCGTCCTCACCGATGCCGATGAAGCCGGTAAACGGACGCGCCATTGGGGCGACCAATGGCATTACGCGATATCGCGACTGGTAGTTGCCTGCCGTGCTTATGGCCTGCGGCCAATTGACGGACCTTTTGGTGATTTCAACGATCCGGAAGGTTTTTTAGCGGTTGCCAGCAGCGTGGCCGCACTGGGCGTGGAAGGCAAATGGGCCATCCACCCGTCGCAAATTGCGTTAGCCAACGAGGTTTTCACCCCCAGCGAAGCAGAAGTCAGCCGCGCCAGAAGTATTTTGGCCAACATGGAACAGGCTGCACGCGAAGGCAAAGGCGCAGTTTCGCTAAATGGTCGCCTTATCGATGCGGCATCCATCCGGCAGGCACAAGTTTTGGTTGCCAAAGCAGATCAAATACAGGCGAACAAGCCTGGGCTTAAGTGAGTAATTTGCTATGAACATTCATGAATATCAAACTAAAGATTTGCTTAAACACTATGGCGTCCCTGTCCCGCCGGGTCGCGTTGTCCATACCGATGCCCAAGCGGCGACTGTTGCGGAAGAAATAGGTGGATCGCGCTGGGTCGTCAAGGCACAAATTCATTCCGGCGGTCGCGGCAAAGCGGGCGGAGTCCGGGTAGGCAGCAGCATTGATGAAGTCAGAAGTATCGCCAATGAAATAATCGGCTGCCATCTGGTGACCCATCAAACCGGGCCTGAAGGTCGGCTCGTTCGGCGTGTCCTTGTTGAACAAGCCAGCAACATCGAACGCGAATATTACCTCGGGCTGATCATTGATCGTGCCACGCGACGAATCACACTAGTTGCGTCTGCTGAAGGAGGCGTAGAAATAGAAGTGGTCGCGAAGCAAACGCCAGAGCGCATCATCAAGGAAGTTATCGATCCGGCAGTTGGCCTGCTCGATTTTCAATGCCGCAAGGTTGCCTATAAAGTCGGACTGAAAGGCGCGCTGTTGCCACAGGCTGTAAAAATCATGAAAGGTCTCTACCGCTGCATGCGGGACAACGATGCCATCATGGCTGAAATCAACCCGCTGGCTATTGTAGATAATGGCCAGGTAGTGGCATTGGATGCAAAGATGACCTTTGATGACAATGCACTTTATCGCAGACCGACGATTTCCGAACTCCGCGATTTTGACGAAGAAGATCCGAAAGAAGTTGAAGCCACCGGACATGGCCTGAATTACATTGCGCTGGACGGTGATGTGGGTTGCATCGTGAATGGTGCTGGTCTGGCAATGGCAACCATGGATGCCATTACCTTGCATGGCGGAAGACCGGCCAACTTCCTAGACGTCGGCGGTGGTGCCACACCGGAAAAAGTCGCCAATGCTTTCCACATCGTATTACAGGATCCCGCCGTAAAAATTATCCTCATCAACATTTTTGCCGGAATTAACCGCTGTGACTGGATCGCCACCGGAATTATCCAAGCCATGCGCGACCAGAACATAAAAATACCGATCATCGTTCGGCTGGCGGGTACCAATGTTGAAGAAGGCCGGGCTATTCTCAATACATCCCAGTTCCCATTTATTATCGCCAGTAATCTCGATGATGCCGCCGAAAAAGCGGTATCTGCGGCAAATAATCTTGTACAAAAATAAGTACCTTTAGAATAAGGAACACTCATGAGTGTGTTATTAAATAAAGATTCACGTGTAATCTTCCAAGGATTTACCGGTCAGCACGCCACCTTCCACGCCGAAGAAGCGATGAAAATTGGCACGAAAGTCGTCGGCGGTGTAACGCCGGGCAAAGGCGGAACGCAACATCTGGGTTTACCGGTATTTGACACTGTCGAGGAAGCAGTAAAAGAAACCGGTGCAGATGTTTCCGGCATTTTCGCTCCGCCACCCTTTGCGGCTGATGCAATCATGGAAGCGATTGATGCCGGGATCAAAACCATTGTTGTTATCGCGGACGGCATACCGGTGCAAGACATGGTGCGTGTAGAGCGCTACCGGCTGGGAACTGACTCAATTATCATCGGCCCGAATACACCCGGCATTATTACCCCGGGCGTGGGCAAGGTCGGCATCATGCCCTCCCACATCTACAGTCCGGGAAGGATAGGCATCGTTTCACGCTCCGGCACCCTGAACTATGAGGCAGTTGCCCAAATGAGCGATCTCGGCCTGGGCCAATCATCATCCATCGGTATCGGAGGCGACCCAGTCAATGGAACTGACTTTGCGACTGTACTGAAAGCCTTTGAGGATGATCCGGATACAGATGCGGTACTCATGATTGGTGAAATCGGTGGACCACAGGAAGTGGATGCGGCTCGTTGGGCAAAGAAAAACATGCGCAAACCGCTCATTGGATATGTCGCCGGTTTATCGGCCCCTCCCGGACGCCGCATGGGCCACGCGGGTGCAATTATCAGCAGCGAATCCGATACTGCCACCGCTAAAATTGACACCATGGAATCACTGGGTATGTTCGTGGTGCGTAATCCGGCCGATATAGGGGCCACGGTATTACGTGCTATAAAATCATAATCAATGTCCATTTAAAAAAATCGTTATTCCCGCCTTTCGATAAACTGAAATCAGGCTTCCTTCGAACAGGCGGGAATCCGGCAAAACCTACCGTTCGCGGTGAGCCCACCAAACCACCCGTCGCATACTTATTGTGGCTTTCTGTAAGCTTGCCCCGGAAGAGTTGTTTTATTGCTACCCTGGTAAAACGATCTGCCCATCAATACCGACCTCCAACAGCAAATAATATTTTTACGCTGACTGCTTTTTCCCGCCTTGTTCCGTTATCGAATTGAAATTGCCCATTGAAATTGGAATAAAATAGCGACTTTCACAAATCACGCCGGTTTTGTCACATGCTCACATTTCAGCAAATCATCCTGACGCTACAACAATTCTGGGACAAACAGGGTTGTGCTCTGTTGCAACCCTACGATATCGAAATGGGCGCAGGCACTTTTCACACCGCCACTTTTTTGCGTGCGATCGGTCCGGAGCCATGGCGCGCCGCCTATGTGCAACCTTCACGCCGTCCCAAAGACGGACGCTATGGAGAAAATCCAAACCGCTTACAGCATTACTACCAATATCAGGTCGTGCTCAAACCTTCACCCGCCAACATTCAGGAACTTTATCTCGACAGTTTGCGCGCGCTGGGTATTAATACCAGTGAGCACGATATCCGCTTCGTGGAAGATGATTGGGAATCGCCCACGTTGGGCGCATGGGGTTTGGGCTGGGAGGTCTGGCTGGATGGCATGGAAGTAACACAGTTCACCTATTTTCAGGAAGTGGGTTCCTTGTCTTGCCGTCCGGTATTGGGCGAAATCACTTACGGACTGGAACGTCTGGCCATGTATTTGCAAAACGTGGAAAACGTATATGACCTGATTTGGACCAAAAACGGCGACCACACCGTAACGTACGGTGACATATACCACCAGAACGAAGTGGAGCAATCCAAATACAATTTCGAGCACTCCAATATCGAAATGCTGTTCCGGCACTTCAACGAATATGAAACCGAGGCCAAGCGCCTGATCGCCGCCGAACTAGTACTGCCCGCTTTCGAAATGGTAATGAAATGTTCGCATAGCTTCAATATGCTGGATGCTCGCGGTGCCATTTCGGTGACCGAACGCGCCGCTTACATAGGCCGCGTGCGAACCCTATCCAGACTGGTCGCTCAAGCTTATTACGACTCGCGCGAGGCACTGGGCTTCCCGATGTGCAAAACCGGGGGGGCAAAATAATGAAACAAACTTTACTGATCGAACTGCTTACCGAAGAACTGCCACCCAAAGCACTGGAACGTCTTTCCACTGTTTTCGCCAACGAAGTATTTACCGAACTATGCGCACAGGAGCTGGCGGGCGAAGATAGTATTTGCACCCCCTTCGCCACACCGCGCCGACTGGCGCTAACCATTACCCATGTAAATCTGCAGCAAGCAGATCGCATGATCGAACGCAAAGGCCCCGCAGTCACCGCCGGGATAGATGCCGAAGGCAAACCCAGTAAAGCTCTGGAAGGTTTCATGCGCGGCGCCGGCGTGACATTTGAACAATTGCAGCGAAATCATGACGGCAAAACGGAATACTTTGTCGCACGTATCGAAAAAAAGGGCCAACATCTGGATACGTATTTGGCCGACATTACCGCTCAAGCATTAAAGAAACTCCCCGTCCCCAAAATGATGCGCTGGGGTGACTCCGACCACCAGTTTGTGCGCCCCGTGCACAGTTTAATTATGTTGCATGGTGATCGCGTCGTTCACGGCGAGGTATTGGGACTGCAAAGTGACCGACTGACAAACGGGCATCGCTTTCTGCACACAGGTGAAATGCCCATCGTAAGCGCCGACAGTTATGAGGATGCATTGCTGACGTATGGCAAAGTTATCGCCTCTTTTGAAAAACGCCGTGCCCAAATTGATGAGCATCTCAAAGCCAAAGCGCACGCACTCAATGCATGTATTAATCCCTCCGATGGATTACTGGATGAAGTCACCGCGCTGGTGGAATGGCCGGCGGTTTATGTTGGCGAATTCGAGAAAGAATATCTTGAAGTACCGCAGGAATGCCTGATACTCACCATGCAACAAAACCAGAAATATTTTCCGTTATTGGACAACAACGGAAAACTGCTCAATAAGTTTCTGATTGTTTCCAACATGCAGGTAGATCATCCCGAACACATTATCGGCGGTAATCAGCGCGTAGTACGCCCACGCCTGTCCGATGCGCGTTTCTTTTTTAATCAGGATCGCAAACAAACGCTGGAATCGCGAGTTGCTCGGCTGGGCAACGTGGTTTACCACAACAAACTGGGCACACAGTTGCAGCGCGTCGAACGCATAACCACGCTGGCCGGTGCCATCGCGCACCTGCTGAATGCTGATAAATCCGTGGCTGAGCTAGCGGCACGTCTCATCAAAGCCGATTTGACCACCGATATGGTCGGTGAATTTCCGGAACTGCAAGGCATTATGGGGCGCTATTACGCGCTGCATGACGGCGAATCTCAGATCGTGGCGGATGCAATCGCGGCGCACTATCACCCGCGTTTTGCCGGTGACACGCTGCCGCAAGGCGCAGTGGCGTGTGCGGTGGCGCTGGCCGAAAAACTGGACACACTGGTCGGTATTTACGGCATCGGCCTGATCCCCACCGGCGACAAAGATCCGTTTGGATTACGCCGCCACGCACTGGGCGTGTTGCGCATTTTAATCGAGACCCCGCTGGCATTGCCGCTCGATACACTGTTGCAATTGAGCAAAGACAGTTTCACGACTGAACAATTAAGTGGCAGTGTCGTGGCCGATGTGCACGGCTTCATGCTCGAACGACTGCGCGGCTATTTGCGCGAACGTGATTTTGCTCCCGACGAAATTGAAGCGGTAGTATGTCAAAACCCGGCACGCATCGATCTCGTGATACCGCGACTGAAGGCGGTGTGCGCCTTCCGTAAACTGCCGGAAGCAGCGGCATTGGCGGCCGCCAACAAACGCATCCAGAATATTTTGAAAAAAAGCGCCACGGTAGAAGCCGAAATTCAGACCGGACTGTTGCAAGAAAATGCCGAGCGCAATCTATATGAAGCCGTGCAACAACTTGCACCGCAAGTAAAAGCCGGCATGCATCAACAGGATTACACCGCCACGCTCACTTTACTGGCCTCGGCGCGCGCCGTGGTGGATGAGTTTTTTGACCGGGTAATGGTAATGGCAGAAAATCCTGCCGTGCGGGATAATCGTCTGGCCTTGCTGAAACAACTGGGTGACCTGATGAATCAAGTCGCTGACATCTCCAAACTGGCAGCCTGAACAAGGGGCAACAATGAAACTCATCATCCTTGACCGCGATGGTGTTATCAATTACGGCTCTCCCCAATTCATCAAACATCCGAATGAATGGAAGCCCCTGCCCGGCAGCCTCGAAGCAATTGCCCGTCTGGTGCAGGCAGACTATCGTGTCGTGGTGGCGACCAATCAATCGGGTATAGGGCGCGGTCTGTTCAACATGCTCTCACTGAATGCCATTCACGATAAAATGTACAAGACGGTGGCGCAGGCAGCCGGGCGCATTGATGCGATATTTTATTGTCCCCATGCAGAAGACACCAATTGCTCCTGCCGCAAACCCAAAACAGGCATGCTGGAATCCATCGCCATGCGTTATAACGTAAACCTGAAGGACGTGCCCATGGTAGGCGATGCATTACGCGACTTGGAAGCCGCCGCCAGAGTAGGCGCGCAGCCAATATTGGTACTGACCGGCAAGGGAGTAAAAACCCAGGCCAAGGGAAATTTACCGGAAGGAACCCTGATTTATCGTGATCTGGCGGCAGTTGTTTCCGCCCTGATTTAATGGCATACGTAATAATTCCGAATTCCTCATTCCCGCCCGCACCGGCGCGACAATTTTTTTAAAGTTTCTCTGATATGGTATTCCTACGCTCGTTGATTTTTCTGCTGTTGCAAATCGTCATTACGCCGCTGTTTACGCTAATCGCAATTCTCACCTTTCCGTTTCATCCCATTACACGCTATCGCATCATCTCCGGCTGGGCACTAACCATGCTATGGCTATTGCGCGTGGTCTGCGGCATCCGCATGGAAGTGCGCGGCGCCGACAACATTCCGCAGAAACCATGCCTTGTGCTGTGCAAGCATCAATCCGCATGGGAAACCATTGCGCTGCAAAAAGTATTTCCACCACAAGTATGGGTAATCAAACGTGAACTTCTGTGGCTTCCTTTTTTCGGTTGGGGTCTTGCGATGACCAGCCCTGTTGCCATTAAACGCAGCGAAGGCCGAGAGGCAATCAAACAACTGCTGCGCCAGGGGAAAGAGCGCTTGGCACTGGGATTTTGTGTGGTTATTTTTCCCGAAGGAACACGCATTCCGTTTGGTCAGCGCGGCAAATACAAGATCGGTGGCGCACTTTTAGGCGCGTCTAGCGGCGTGCCGATCGTGCCTGTGGCGCACAACGCGGGCAAACTGTGGGGTCGTCAATCTTTTTTCAAATATCCGGGCGTCATCACCATGAGCATAGGCACACCCATTGATCCCGCCGGCCTCAAGGCCGAAGAGATCAATCAGCGCGTGGAAGATTGGATCGAAACCGAAGTTACACGACTATCCTGATGCTTAAGAAATTGCGCCAACTTATTACCCCGCCAACCACCGAACAACGCACAGTAAATTTGGATGGCACCCAAGTTACCTATACCCTCAATCGTACCAACCGGCGCCGCAGCATAGGCCTGCGCATCGACAATCACGGATTAACGGTAAACATGCCACTGCGCGCCTCGGAGAAATGGCTGCAGGATGTATTGCAGAACAAAGCGCATTGGGTGGTAAAAAAACTTGAAACATGGCAAACAAACAAGCCCGTTTCGCCACAATGGCGGGATGGACAATCCCTTTTTTTCATGGGCGAGTTGATTACCCTGCGTGTAATCGTCAGCTTGTTTGCCATGCCACCGCTGCTGAAAGATTCACAATTGTTCGTGCATGTCACACAGGACACAAATGAAACATTGATCGAACAAATTGTCACGCAGTGGTATCAACACGAAGCTAAAAAACTGTTTCAGGAATGCGTGGAACACTTTGCCCCGCTGATGAACGTCACACCACGCATAATGAAAATTTCCTCGGCACGCACGCAATGGGGCAGCTGCACCACACGTGGCGATGTGCGCCTCAACTGGCAACTTATCAAACTACCGCTGCATTTAATTGATTACGTCGTGGTACACGAACTCGCCCACCTTATCGAGATGAACCACTCTGCTGCATTTTGGCAGGTAGTCAAAAATGCCTGCCCCGATTATGCTAAGCGACGCCGTGAATTAAGGCAATGGCAGATATCGCCGTCTTAGTAGGCGAGAACAAGTGGTGAGCTCCCCGTATGTGTTATGACAATGAGATTGGAAAGGGTGACCACCGGCATTTCGGCGCGAAAAAAAGCAGCTACAGATTCAGCAGGCTCTTCAATCGAGGGACGTGCCTTGGCAAGCCGAGATATAGCCTCTCATGCTATCCACATTCGCTAAATGCATCCCCTTTTCCCAACACCAACGCCATAACTCAAAATGGAGATTAAAAATGAATTACTATGCGATCATTCTCGGCCTCTTCATCATCGGCGGGTTTGGTGCCGTACTATGGGGCTGGATCATTTTTGCTAAGGCACGAAAAACGCTGAGCTGGCCCACGGTGGAAGGCATCATTGAACAATCCGCGCCCACGTCAGAAGCTAACGACCTGCTGCCACACATCCAGTTCAGCTACACAGTGGCTGCGCATATTTATCAGCGCACACTGGAGTTTCCAGATGGTACCAATTCATCGCCGGAGCTCGCCACCAGCTATGTCAAAAAATACTCTGCCGGTGCCAAAGTATCCGTGTATTACAACCCAGATCAGCCTGATCAAGCCACACTTGAGCCCGGCCTGGCCAGGGGCGACTGGATGATACCCGCCTTGGGAATTGCCGCAATAGCCTTGGGGGTCTTCGCCCTTTTTTTCAGCAGCTATAATTAAGAAGCGCACAGGGTCAGATACCGTCTTGAAAGTCAAGATTGCGGCCTGCAAAACTGACACCAAACGGCTGCCCCGATTTGATCACCCCGTAAATAAGATGCGCCAGTTTGCGCATCACCGCTCCCACCACCGCTTTAGGTGCCAGCCCTGTAGTACTCAGCTATCGCCAAATGCCCGAAGAACGGGATTGTGCCTGCGTGCTGCCAGTCCCGGCATATACAAAGCCCGTCGCAAGTCTGCATGGCTGGTACGACTCATCATGGTTCGACCTTTAACTGAACTGCCTGACAAACGCTGTTGTGGCGTCACGATATTTTTTTCGCTCCTCTTCAAACTTCCGCATTGCGCGACTTACCGTCATATGGTGTACCCCGAATCGTTATAGCACCCGATCTTCGCCATTGTATAAGCGCCGGGCAGGTACGCATGAGCCATCGCCTGATCTACTATGTAGTAGTCAAGTAATTTCGGACACAACGATAGGATTTTTTGCTGCTTTGTTCCGCCCAAAGACAGAGGGCGACAGATTGCCCAATATCGAATGTATGCGATTACAGCTGTAGAATTCCACGATGTATGCGGTGATATCTGTTTTAACCTCCGCTTGATGTCCTGAATGAAACTCGATCTGACAGACATACCGACCAAGTTGAAACTGAACCAGCATCAGCGCATCCAGATGTTCGCGGTTGGCTAATCCCCAGTCAGGGTTCTGCGGCAAGATAGTGTTGTTCTGGTCGTCGCTGCCGATGGCAAATCTTCTCCTGCCGAACGGTTCGCATTGATTACCGTTAACGCAGTTCAGCTAATGGGTAGCCCGAATATATTTTTAGCCAAAACACTGATATCAAGACCCGATCCCAGATTTCTCTATCGGTGAAGCTCAACAGAGACTGTTGCAATGTTAGAACTGACCTTATGATTTTGTATCTGACCCCGTGATTTTCTGTTGATTCTATGTGCTGAGCACTAACGCAATCAGCGAGTGCCGATAGCAAACTCTAAATAATCGATCTGACAGCCTAACAACCAACCAGCAAAACCTTTGTAATAGGCGGTTTCTGCTCCCTGTTTTTCCTTATCAACGCCTAAAAATTTTCTAAATCTATCTGACTCGCGTAACTGCTCTAGCCTACGCTCAGCTTGGTCTAAAACCTCAAAAAAGTCACGTGTTTCGCTATCTAGCTTACGCATCGCCTGCATAGAGCCTAAACCGAACCAATTGCCACCTTTACTATTGTTCTGACTTACAAGCTTATCAACATCCTTCTTAAAAACAACCCAACCAGAATTCTTATTTACGAATTCATATTTCTCAATAAGAGCACGAGATCCACTCTGTACTTTATATTGCCAATAGTCTGGATCAGACCAAAGCTCACTAAATGCCTTTCTACGTTCATCTTTTGTTTTTTTGTAGTCTCTAAACACCTGCTTTAAGTAATCAATTCGCTTTATCTTACTTTTGTTGATATCGCCAAGATTTCCATCTACTTTGTATAGAAATTGCAATATACCTTTATCAATATTAGCGTACTGACTAGCACAATCCTCATCCAAAAGAAACTGTTCTTTAGCAAAGGATATATTAGATGTAAGAAGTGTGACCAGAAGTATTGCTATTAAATATCTGCTCATTAAATACCTCACTGCACGCGGTTAATTGTTACTCTAGAACGAAGACCTTAGCATCAGTTCTCACATTACAACATTTTTTCCCGCGAATGAGGTCGAGCTTTCTGTGAAATACAACAATGCTTGCAGAACACAGACCCGACCCCCGGACATTCAAAACAGCCGGGCAGTTTCTATGCCCGGGTCAGCTTACCTTTTATCACCTTGATACGGTCTCCCGCCTTGTAGCTGGTTTTAGCAGAATAAACGAAAGTTTTGGCTGTACCGTCTTCCATTTTTACAAGGACGTGATATTTGGTACTGGCCTTTACTTTTTTCTCAACCTGATGACCGACATAAGCACCGCCCACCGCCCCGCCAATGGTCGCCAAATCCTTGCCTCTTCCGCCGCCAACCTGATGTCCCGCTACGCCGCCCAGTATTCCACCTGCAACCGCACCCACACCGCTACCTTCTCCTTCAACTTTGACCGTCTTAACTTCTGTGACCGTGCCGCACTCAGCACAAACCGCCTGAGCGGCCTGACTAAAAAAAGCTGCCGCAAGAAAGGCAGATATGACCATTGTGATCCGAGCTGACAGACTATATTTTGAGCGCATCATAAATTTCTCCATTAATTTTCCGGTTAAAAAACACAACAAAAACCAATACACCAAACTCCATTGAATTCAATGCCCGGCAAAAAGTATACCCCAATAACACTCTTGAAATTTAGTCGGATTAATTTATCACCACGGCAAAAATTCCGGGGTTTACCGTTAGCGTTAAGATTTGCGGACGTTTGCCATAAATTGTTCCCTGCTTACAATCAAGCAAATTTTGGATTTAAAAACTATGGATTTACAAAAACATCGGTGTTACAAGTCCGTCAACCGCTGCAGCAACTTCCCGTGTATCCCGCCAAATCCGCCATTACTCATAACCAGAATATGATCGCCCGCCCGAGCGGTGGCAACAATGACAGATATCAATTCGTCCAGATTATTTTTTATGGTAGCCCGGTCTCCCAGAGGAGCGAGTGCCGCACGAGCATCCCAGCCAAGATTAAGGTCATAGCAAAATACCCGATCGGCATCCTTGAGACTGTCGGGCAAAGCGTCCTTCATTACACCAAGCTTCATGGTATTGGATCGCGGTTCCAGCACCGCCAGAATACGCGCGCCACCTACTTTTGCGCGCAGCCCTGCCACAGTGGTGGCAATCGCAGTCGGATGATGCGCGAAGTCGTCATACACAGTGATACTGTTTACCACGCCGCGCACTTCCATACGCCGTTTGACGTTTTTAAATTCGCTCAATGCCGCCAGGCCCTGCGCTACGGGTACGCCGGCATGACGCGCGGCGGCGAGTGCGGCAAGTGCGTTCAAGCGGTTGTGTTCGCCCATTAATTCCCATTGCAGTTCACCCAGCGCCTCACCATTAAAAGTCACGCGATTATCCGCGTCG
>JBIIMQ010000007.1:0-33278 GCA_044337935.1 Candidatus Nitrotoga sp. | reverse complement strand
GGATGGAAGCAGAGTGATGGCCCCTACAAAGATGCCCGCTGTAAAATTCGTGCCGCGACCGAAAACGACATATCCTCCCCCCGGCCCAGCAGTACGCCACAAAGTATGCAATCATCCGGCACTGCACATTTTCCATCATCAACTTCTCCCTGACTTTCACGTGAATACATATAACGCACATTTCCATCAAAAAAACCGCGTTGGTTAAGCATGGAAAGCAGGCTGAAAAAACCTCATTTCATAATTGCCGATAATCGGCCAGTGTCATTTATGATGTGCGCACATTCGACAGTGAACAAAAGAGGTCGGCATGGAAATTGACACTATGCAGGCAATCGGGGCCGGACTTTTTGCCCTCGCGTTGCTGCATACATTTGCTGCAAAATTATTGGATAGCCTCGCTCACCGCTATCCCCGACATAGCGGCCTCTTCCATCTACTGGGCGAAGTTGAGGTAATTTTCGGATTCTGGGCATTCGTCCTGATTGTCGTAATGGCACTGGTGTCAGGGGGATCGCATGCAATTGCTTATGCTGAATCTCGCCAGTACACAGAACCGCTGTTCGTGTTTGTTGTAATGGTGATAGCCGCCTCACGGCCAATACTGGAGACAGTCAAATATTTATTAATGTTACTGGCACGGTTGGCCCCCGTTCGCACTAACCTTGCGCTAACTTGGCTGGGCTTGGCAGTAGTGCCATTGACGGGCTCGCTGATTACCGAACCTGCTGCCATGACACTTGCCGCGTTGATGCTGGCACCCCAGATTTTCCGTCAAGGAATTCCGGAATGGCTTAAATATGGAGCACTGGGCGTACTGTTTGTTAATGTTTCAATTGGGGGTACGCTAACGCCTTACGCTGCACCACCGGTACTTATGGTTGCTTCGGCATGGCATTGGGATACTGCGTTTATGGCGTCAATTTTTGGCTGGAAATCGAGTCTTGCCGTTCTTATCAATGCAACAGGAATCGCATTCCTGCTACGCCCGCACATTCAAGAAGATCAGCCGTCCATAGCTGTCGACCCCGTGTCAAAAGTCCCCCTGCTGGTTAGCGTAATTCATCTGGGAATTTTGGCCGCTGTAATCAGTTTAGCCCATCATCCTGTGCTGTTTCTGGGGTTATTTTTGTTATTTCTTGGCTATACGCAAGCATATAAACAACATCAGAACCAGTTAATCCTTAAAGAGGGTTTACTGGTCGGCTTTTTTCTGGCCGGATTGGTCGTATTAGGCGGTATGCAACAATGGTGGTTGCAACCGATCGTTTCCAGTTTCGGCCCGACAACCTTGTTCTTTGGTGCCATCGGATTAACCGCTATCACTGACAATGCAGCGCTTACCTACCTAGGCTCAGTGATTATCGGCATGTCGGATCAGGCAAAATACATGCTGGTTGCGGGTGCGGTAGCCGGGGGCGGGCTGACCGTGATCGCCAATGCGCCAAATCCTGCCGGCGTCGCATTACTCAGACAGGGATTTAACGACGAATCAATTGGTACTGTTGGTTTGCTACTAGGTGCTCTACCGCCAACGATTGTGGCAGCGTTATTTTTTCTGTTGTAAAAATTAAAGACACCTATTTGAAAAACTCCCTATTGCAGAATTAAATTAAAGAAACAGGAGGACAACAGGCTGCTATGCATTGTGCAAAATTCTGATTAGAATGTTGCGGTGCATTAATTAAAAGTGTCATCAATTCAACATAATCACAAATGCAATTTACCCATTTCACCGATTATTCACTACGTACCCTGATATATCTGGGTGCCCGGCAAGACACGCTGGCCACAATCAGCGAAATTGCCGACAAATATGGGATTTCGCAAAGCCACTTAACAAAAGTCGTACACCAATTGGCCAACCGTGGCTACATTCAAACCCTGCGCGGCAAAGGTGGCGGGATGCGCCTGGCACGGTTACCGCAACTGATCAATATCGGGGATGTTGTGCGCGACATGGAAGGAAATACCAATTTGGTCGAATGCTTCAATGCAAAAAATCAAAGCTGCCCGTTGTTGCCCGCGTGCACTCTAAAGTCAGTACTGGCGGAGGCGCGCAGAAATTTCTTTGACACGTTGGACCGGTACACTCTGGCTGATTTGTTGGTTAATACATCATCTTTAAAGAAGATCACCGAAACTCAGCAAAACCCGCATTAAAAAACAGCCACGCGGTATTCCCAACACTTTCTGTGTTCTATCCATAACCCCACAATCAGATAGCCTGCAAACTCGGCAGAGCAATCTTGTTGTCGGTGCTGAACTGATAATCCTTAAACACATGCTCGGCTGTTAATATCTGGTATGTCCCGTCCGGTAACCGGTGCGTGGTATCCTTAAGGCGGTAAGTGTTATGTCCGCAGGTCCAACAGTCAAAATTGCGCATGGCGGTACATAAACAAGTTTTGTCCATCACAGAGATTTTCTTGGCATTCGGGTGAGCCGCCACTTCGGCATTGTATGCCGTGATGTACGCGCAATTACCGTTACCGTCGAGCAGATAGCCGTAAGCTTCGCAGTTGGGACGAATACCGGCACCAATGGCCGGGCTCTTCTTCAGCATGCGCATCGGGTAACCTGTAGGCGAGATCATATTGACCTCTATGTCGTCCTCGTCAGCCTTAAAGTACTCCTGCACAATTTTCTCCGGCAATCCGCACTCATGCGTTGCCGTAAAACGTGTTGCCACTTGCACCGCTGCGGCACCCGTTTCCAGATATGACACGGCATCACTACCGGTAAAAATTCCACCGGCCGGTATGATGGGAATATCCAGCTTTTCAGCCTGCAGGTATTGATAAATTTCCCTGCAAATTTCCCGTAGATCATACTTCATCCAATCCAATCCGAAACCCAAATGGCCGCCGGCCAATGGTCCTTCCACCACAATATAATCCGGTAAGCGGTTGAGCTTGGCATTTTTTCGCAAGAAAATTTGCAACGCACGCACCGAAGAAACAATGATACCAAGCTTGGCATCACGAAACCGCGGATGATCTTCCATCAGCGCGAATGAGCCGAGATGCAACCCGGCACTCAGGGTTATTCCATCTATCCCGGCAGAAAGCGCCCCGTGCAGACGTACCCGCAACGTTTCGCGCGGTGCATTCATGGTGAGTTTTTCCATACAGTTGACGAAAATCATGCCGGAACCACGCTTGGCTTCCATGGCTTTGCTCACATGCAGGCGTGTCGATTCCGCAATCTGCCCAAGATCAAATTGCACCTTGGATTTATCCGTATTGGCAACATTGTATTTATATTGTTTGAGCTTTGATTTAACGAAATTCGTGTTTAAAAGCCGGTCAGTTACAGTTGGCAACATCGCATCAGACAGGTGGCCGATACCGCCAAGGCGTGCGGCTTCCAACGCCAATTCGGCAGTGGAAATATCAACTCCCATCCCGCCTATCATGATAGGGACAAACTCCTGCTTGCCAAATTTCAAACGAAAATCGTTAACACACTTCATTGCCATCCTTCAATTCAAATCGCCAAATGACTTTGGTAATAACCGGTTATTCGTATCGGGAAATATCCTGAAAACGGAATATTAATCCATGCTGCAGACACATGACGTTCCATTACAGACATACTATAGGCGACGCAAAACCAATCTTTATTTACTAACATAGATGACGGGATAATTGGAGCAGGGATAAACACATTCGGAAAAAATGTATACCCCCTTCCGGAGAATCCGGTTTTCCACAGTCTTAAATATGAATATGGGCAAGCGCTTCCAACGTACTTTTCGCCGCGCCACTGGCGATAACTTCCCTGGCCTTTCTTACACCCTCTAGTAACGTTGCAGTCAATCCCGCCACATAAATGGCTGCACCGGCATTGAGTTGCACGATATCACGCGCGGGGCCGGGCTGATTATCCAGCACCGACAACAACATGGTGCGCGCCTCGTCGGCATTGGCAACGCGTATGCTGCCTAACGGTGCCGCATGCAATTCAAAATCCTGCGGCTGCACCGAATATTCAGATACCGTTCCATCTTTCAATTCTGCAATATAGGTTGGCCCGCTGATAGAAATTTCATCCATACCATCCGCACCGTGCACCACCAGCACATGCCGACTACCGAGCTGCTTCAATACATGCGCCAATTTCACCGTCAGGTCGCGGGCAAACACACCCATTACCTGATTTTGTGCGCCGGCCGGATTGGTGAGCGGGCCCAGCAAATTGAATAGCGTACGCACACCCAATTCACGTCGCACCGGTGCGGCGTGTTTCATCGCGCTGTGATGATTGGGCGCAAACATGAAACCTACACCTATTTTCTCCACACAATGTGCCACTTGCTGCGGCGTCAGATTGACATTAACGCCCAGTTTTTCCAGGATATCGGCACTGCCGCAGGTACTGGAAACCGAACGTCCACCATGTTTGGCTACGCGCGCACCTGCCGCTGCCGAAACTAACGCACTGGCCGTGGAAATGTTAAACGTTTGGGCGCCATCACCCCCCGTACCGCAGGTATCAACCAAATGTTTATCATCCTGCACTGTTACTTTGCTCGACAAATCGCGCATAACCTGCGCGGCTGCCGCAATCTCGCCGACCGTTTCGCCCTTCATGCGTAACGCCACCAGAATCGCCGCGATTTGAACAGGCGTAAGTTGCCCGCCCATGATATTCCGCATCAACTCATACATGTCCCCATGCGGCAGATCTTCACGATTAAGCAATCGATTTAACAAACTGGTGTAGTCCATTAACGTTCACCGCGCAAAAAATTAGCAAGTAGCTCGTGACCATATTCAGTGAGTATGGATTCCGGATGAAACTGCACACCTTCCACTGCCATCGTTTTGTGGCGCACGCCCATGATTTCGCCGTCTTCAGTCCATGCAGTAATTTCCAAACACTCCGGCAGCGTGGCGCGCTCAATTACCAGCGAATGGTAGCGTGTCGCAGTAAACGGATTGGGCAGACCACGAAAAACGCTGCTGTTATTATGCGAGATCGCCGAAGTTTTACCGTGCATTAACTGCTTGGCGTGCACAATCTTCCCGCCGAATGACTGGCCAATACTTTGATGGCCGAGACACACACCCAGCAAGGGAATGCGTCCGGCAAAACGCTGAATGGCGGCGACCGAAATTCCGGCTTCGTTAGGCGTGCACGGCCCCGGTGAAACCACAATATATTGCGGTTGCAACGCCTCAATCTGCTCCAGTGTAATTTCATCATTGCGATGCACAACCACATCCACTCCCAACTCGGCAAAATATTGCACGAGGTTGTAAGTAAACGAATCGTAGTTATCTATCATGAGCAGCATAATTATTCCCAATTATATGATTTCAAGCTAAATCACATAAACAATTTTTATTAACCGGCCAACACCCAGCTCGCGCCCAGTCATTAAATAAAATCACGAATCTAGTCACTCTGCCTGCGAAGACACTTCGCCAGAGGCCGAAATCTGCAGTGGTTCTGTCAACCGACTTGCGAGAACCTTATCAATCCGTTTACCGTCCAGATCAACAACTTCCAGCCGCCATTGTTCCCACTCCACTACATCGGCGACCTCGGGTGGCCGTCCCAACAACCACATTACCATTCCACTCAAAGTATGGTATCGCCCCTTATCTTCCTCAGGGACAGTCTTTAATTCTAATTGATCCTTTAATTCCGGCACCGGAATCATCCCATCCAGTAACCATGACCCATCTTCGCGTTGCACCGCCCAGCGATCTTCAATATCGGGCGGTATGAACTCACCTGTCACCGCCTCCAATACATCCTGAAGCGTAACTAAACCCTGCACTTCGCCATACTCGTCTATGACAAAAACCATGTGGGTATCCGACCCTTGGAATTGTGCCAGAAGTTCCAATCCGGTTAACGATTCGGTCACGAAAACGCACGGATGCAGCTGGGCGGTCAAATCAGGGCGTCCGCCATTAATGGTCTGATTGAATAACTGTTTAAAAGAGGTCACTCCCAACAGATCGCTTAAACCACCCCGGCAAACCGGAAATCGGGAATGATCAGACTGCTCTATAAGTAAAAGATTGGCCTCCAACGGCTGGTTGATATCCAGATACTCTATGTCTGCCCGCGGGATCATAAGAGAGCCAACCAGTCGTTCATCCAAACGGAAAACATTTCGAACCATCTCATGTTCATGCTGTTCAATGATCCCGGCTTCAGAACCTTCTTCCAGCATTGCATGTATTTCCTCTTCTGTAACGCTTGGCTCCGCTTGCTGGCTCTTTCCCATCATCTTTAACAGGGCGTCTGTAGATACCGACAGTAATCGCACAAACGGATGGGTAATTAGCGCCAAAATGTGAATGGGTCTGGCCACCAGACGGGCAATCCCTTCCGGATTAAACTGAGCGATGCGCTTAGGTACAAGTTCGCCAACCACAATAGTTAGATAGGTAATCACCACAACGACTAAAGCGGTTGCGCCCAGCTCGCTTGGCCGTTGATTAACACCGAGGGTTTGCAACCATGCAGCGAATGGAGCCGCAAATACCGCCTCCCCCACGATACCATTCAAAATTCCAATAGACGTAATCCCAATCTGGATCGCGGATAAAAAACGGGTTGGGTCTTCGCCCAAACTGATCGCCACCTCCGCCGAAGCGTCACCATCTGCCGCTAGCCGCGCCAGCCGGGCATGTCGGGCAGTTACAAGGGCGATCTCCGACATGGCAAAGATTCCATTTAACAAAATTAGGGTCATCAGAAGCAATATATCCATAAGATTATTCAAAAGAATGATGGTAATAAGGAGACATGCAAATAATGGAACAACTATTTTCGCTAAGAAACCGCCAAATGAAAGGCAGACGGAAACACAGTACCCGCGTAAACGGGTTTGCTACCAATTTGAGAATTACCGGGAACAGCGGACGCTTCCCCATGGTACATTCGATCCCACACAGCCCGGAGATAATGCGCATGAATGAACGGCAACAACACAAAAAACACTGAATGTTTTCTGCCAAGCGCTTCTCACCAATTATCACACCCTGACTGATTTCAGTGGAAGATGTAAATGTAAATGAATAATTACTACTGCCCATAGGGCGGAGTGAAACCCCGCTCCCCCTGTCTGTTATTTCAATGGCAACCATCATAACAGACACTGCTAAAATTTTATATCAATTTGATTTTTATATTAATTAATTCAATCAACCACTGTTTTTATTTGCAAAAAACATTGGAAATATCGCGCCCGATTCTTCAAATAATCGATAGTCCACGATTGACGATCAAACCCTGCAAACTAAACAGTCCGACAGTCCAAAAATTTTAAAACCACCTGATGATTTCTCCCGACAACCCTGCTGCACAGTTATCAGAATGATCATTATTGTCACGACTTTGCCGATGTCCGAGATGCACATTGAATTTGAAATAATTCACGGTCATCAAGACGAACAGCGGTTAAAGTTCCACCCCATAAACAACCGGTATCAAGTGCGATAATTTGCGGGGTAATTTTCAATCCCAGTGCCGACCAATGGCCGCATACAACAGTAACATTGGCACTGGCGCGCCCCGGCACCTCAAACCACGGAACGTATCCTTCGGGCGCATGATGCGCCTTCCCCTTGAATTTAAATTCCATTTCACCGTTTCGCGTACAAACACGCAAGCGCGTACAGGCATTGGTAATCACACGCAGCCGCTCGAAACCATCAAGGTCATCTCCCCAACGATTAGGGTGATTGCCGTACATGTGCGCAAGAAAATCGTGGTAATGCTGTCCCACCAATACAGCTTCCGCTTCATGCGCCAATTGCTGTGCCCGAGTTACTGTCCAGCCCGGCAGCAGCCCGGCATGTACCAGCACGAAACCACCCTCCACATGCATCAGACGCTGCGCACGCAGCCATGTCAGCAGCTCATCCCGATCAGGCGCCTCAAGAATGTCATGGATTGTGTCGCCACGGTGCAATTTAGCAACGCCCGCAGCCACCGCAAGCAAATGCAAATCATGGTTACCCAGCACGGTAATGGCGGCATCTCCCAACGATTTTATCAATCGCAGCACATTTACCGAATCCGGCCCGCGATTAACCAAATCACCGACCAGCCATAACTTATCAATTGCAGGGTCGAAGCATATTTTCTCCAACAACTGCACAAATTCGGTATAACACCCCTGTATATCGCCTACCGCGTAGGTTGCCATTATTCGTTATCAGTCAGTTTTGAATTTTTTGTGCATTAGAAACATCAGATTGCTGATCGCAGGCTTTTTCATTAGAAGTGCCCATTAGTCCACCCCGATAATAATGTGCGACGCCTTGATCAACGCACAGACACGATCACCGACGGCGAGTTCAAGCGACTTCTGCGATTCGTTGGTAATAATTGCGGCAAGGGTCACACCACTCCCCAAATCAAGCAGCACCTCAGTATTCACCGAACCCTGCTCAATATGATTAACCACCCCGCACAACCGGTTACGCGCCGAAGTTTTGACCTTCTCGTCCATCAACGCCAGAATCACCCACGATGCATTAATCAACGCATACACCGCTTTGCCCGGCACCAGATCCAACGAACGGACACTTTCCTGGGTAACCATAACGTACAGAGATTCGCCACTGGCCAGCCTGAGCATCACCTCGGCATTGACGGCCCCTTTTTGCACGCTTTCAATCACTCCCCTGAAAGCATTGCGCGCACTCGTATTCACACCAATTCTTTTCAGCAGCTGGAAACTATTTCCCAGCGTCACTTCTTTATCCAGCGCCGCAAAAAACTGTGCCTGCAACGTCGAAATACGCGCCATCTCATCCACCAACCGTTGCCCTGCCTCGGTCAGCTCTGCCCGGCCACCGCCTCGACCACCCTGCCAGGCCGTTACCAGCGGCACCCCGGCGAGATTGTTCATGGCTTCAACTGCTTCCCAAGCTCCCTTATAGGTCATGCCGATGATCTTTGCGGCACCATTTATCGAGTTTTCCCGGCTTATCGCAACCAGCAGCTCCAATCTTCGCGCGGAAACTTTTCCGCCATCAAAATCGAGCGACAAAGATGTACTGAAATTCCCGATTTGATTTTTGGGTGACATTATCATCAAAATAATTACACTGAATTACAAGGTCATAACATACCCATCCGGGTCATCATGAAATATGCTTTTTACCCGCACAACTTTAAGTGATCTACATCAAAATCACGCCCGGTTACCGGTTTAACCCCCCCGAATAAATCTGCCCCGTTTAGTGCAACTTTATCATCGGTTTAAATCCCAGACGTAATTCCAATTTTTCTGCAATAGCACGCGCTTCACCTTGTGTCTGATACGGGCCTACATGAACGCGCACCATATCACCCTCTTTCTGATACAGTTCAACTCGTTTGCCGCTCCCCTCAAATTCAACATTCATACGCGAAAGAAAGCCTTCAGCACTCTGCTGTGAACGGAAAGCACCCAATTGCAAATACACATTCCCAGCCGCTGCCGTCGGTCCTGAAACCAATGGCTGTGTGTCAGAATCTAAGGAGGTTACCACCACCGAATCCGATATCGACTTTAAGGGCGTAATCAAAGCATCAGTTTTCCCCGACGATGAGGCATTATTGTTCACTGCCAGGCTTTCCACCTCCACCACAACTTCGGCACTGCCGTCATTTACAATACCAAGCTTATAGGCGGCGGCATATGAAAGATCAATGATACGATCACGCAAAAACGGACCCCGATCATTGATACGAACCACCACAGATTTTTTATTCGCAAGATTCGTTACGCGCGCATAACTGGGCACGGGTAGTATAGGATGTGCGGCTGTCATGCCGTACATATTATAGATTTCCCCGCTGGCGGTACGCTTACCATCAAATTTCTTCCCATACCAGGAAGCGATGCCCTGTTCCTTATATTTGCCCGTTGAAGTTAACGGCGTATATGTTTTCCCTAAAACGGAATATGGGGCGTTCGCAAAACGGTGCAAAGGCTCAGCACGCGGAACAGCATCCGGGATAGAGGCCAAATTGGGAGGCACATCTGTACCCGGACTATCGCCATCCAAATATCCGCCATGTTTTGGTTGCACAACCGAGGGAGGCAAAACCACGTGCGATTCAACCACGGGAGCCGGCGCACTGCGTACATCTTCCTGACGCGTCGGCACACTGCTACATGCCGAAAGAATAATTGCCGCAAACAATATCAACCCTAATTGCTTATTCACTTGCATCGCCCCCAATTGATCATTCCGTTATTGAATATATTGTTATTCTTGATAAAGGATACGCACAAAGTATAACTTATATCTCTCCGAATCCATTCAACCCGAACTGCCCGATAACCCGCACTAAAAGATGGGCACCCAACCTGCCGGACATATTTATTCAATCCCCACGCTCACCCTGTGACAAATGAATTTGAGCATTCCGCATGCAATAAACACCGCATCCTTTCAACCAAAACATGAGCAGCGGATTAAAACCATCCACCGACATTTCATTCCCCATCACTTATTGAATTACCCGGTGCATTAAATTGCTCTTACTCCATCCGCCCCCCAACCCGCGAATAAGTCCCACACTGGCAACTAAAGATTGTGTTCTGAGTGCCAACAATCCTCGATCTGCTTGCAAAGCCACGGTTTGTGCATTCGTCACCTCCAAATAAACTACCGCACCATTCTGATATCGATATTTGGCAAGAATTTCAGCCTTGTGGGCAGAAATCGCAGCCGCAGTTTGTTCTGCAATTTGCTGCTTCAAGTATTTCAAGCGTGCCATTTCATCCTCGACTTGCTGAAATGCCGACAAAACAACGGCACGATACTCTTGCCCCGCTTGCTCCAAAACCGCTTTGGCCTGATCAACCTGCGACTGCCTTAACTTTCTGTCAAAAATATTTAAAACCGCCCTAGGTCCAATAGACCAAAAAAGATTCGGCGCAGTCAACCAGCCGGATCCACTGGTATTTTGATATCCGATCGAGGTGCCTCCCAGCGAGACAGCCGGGAAAAAAGCGGCTCTGGCAACGCCCACGCTGGCGTTCGCCGCTTCCACTTTGCGTTCAGCCGAGGCAATATCTGGCCGCCGCTGCAATAACGTGGAGGGCAATCCAACCGGAATTTTGGGAGCTTGGATAAGATCCAAATTTGGTGCTGACGAAATCGTAAATGACGTGGCTGGCTCACCGACCAAACTGGCAATCGCATGCTCATATATTGCTCGCTGAATTCTCAACTCGGAAAGCTCGGCTTTAACAGAGTTTACCTGCGTTTCGGCTCTTGCAACGTCAAGCCCGGATGCGATACCACCAGAATGCCGGTTTTCCACAAGAGTCAGCATTTTCTCAAATGCCTGAATACTTTCACTCAGCAAATTGGATTGCGCGTCAACATTGCGTAACCGGATGTAATATTCGGCCAGCAATGCGTGCAAACTCAAACGGGTATTTTCCAGGTCTGCCGCAGACGCCTGAGCAGCGGCCTTACCGGCAGCGACAGAGTTCCTTATCCGCCCCCAAAGATCCAGTTCATAGTTCAACAACATACTAATAGTATTGGCGTTATAAAATCCGGGCTGATTGGGGTTCCTGAGTGGCCGATGATCGGATTGTCTGTTTCGTGTCATTCCCGCATCGGCATCAACCGAAGGAAGTTGGGCCGCGCCCAATTGCCTGACATAGGCGGTTGATTGATCAAATCGCGCAATTGCTATTGCAAGTGTAGGATTGTTTCGTTCAATTTTTTCCTGAAGTTCATTCAGCGTGTCATCACCGAACAATCGCCACCAAGATCCTTTGGGTAGCTCATCGGAGGGCCGCGCCTCCTGCCACAGCTCATTGTCTTGCCAAACATCTTTGGCCGGAACAACGATTGGTGGCTGGTAAGGTGTAACCAATGAACAACCGTGCATAGCTAACGCAAACAATGACAACAACAATCGGTATGCGATAGCCCGACATCTCATGGCTGTCATTTTGTTTTGGTGGTCACATTGGGCGCCACCGATGGCGCTGTCGTTTTTTGCACAGGGTCGCGATTCGTTTTTAGTTTAACCAGATCCCCTTCCATTAACGACTCGGGTGGGTTATTTATGACAAGCTCATTTGCCTTTAATGCCACCGCGATTTCAACCGATGTACCCAAATCGTTCAGAATTTCAGCACGCTTATACGTCACTCGCCTGTCGTTTCCCACTACAGCAATAAACGGGCCCTCTTTTTTGTACACAATCGCGCCGGCAGGAATCTGTAACGATTTATCATTGGCAGGAAAGAAAAATGTCACGCTTCCATATTCACCCGGCAGCAATTCATGGGATGCATTATCCACTTCAAACTGCATCAACATCGTGCCGGAACTCTCATTAACTGATTCAGACGTTCCCAAAAGTTTCGTTGAAAAATGCTTCCCGGGATATTCCGGCACATCAACCTGAACCACCATGTCAGGCTTTACACGGGCGGCATAATTTTGCGGAAGCGTGACATACAGCCTTAATTTATGCACATCCGAAATCGTGAACAATTCTTTTCCCGATTGATGACCCGCGTTAATCAACGCGCCAATATCCGTATGGCGACTGGTTATAACTCCATCAAATGGGGCGACAATCCGTTTAAACGCTTCCAAAGCAAGCAACCGATCCACATTCGCCTGCGCTGCCGCCACAACAGCCTTCTTGGCAGCATAATCACCATTTTTCTCATCCACTTCCTGGGCAGATACCGAATCAGTTTTCAATAAGTTACGCCAGCGATGCGCCGTCGTCTCCGCCAGTTTTGCGTTTGCCTTGGCGGACTCCGTATTTGCTATCGCCTGTTTTAATTGCTGATCCAAATCAGGCGTTTCAATTTCTGCGAGAACCTGTCCTGCCTTGACATCATCGCCAATATCCAACTTCCAACTTTTTAAATATCCACTGACCCGCGCATAAATCGGCGCCGAATAATACGCCTGCAAACTGCCAGGCAAAATCAACTTTTCTGTCTCTCTCTGCCCCTCCAACGCTACCGTTGCAACGGTAATCAGGGCACTTTCTGTCTTCGCTGCGGCAAGAATTTTCTGGTCATCTAGCCGTTGCTTGAAGCCACCCACAAAGACCCCGATGGCACCCGCAACAACGACCAGAACAACCGTCCGCAGGTATTTTGCCGGTCGCCGAACAGTTAACGGAGAATGAGTATCATCCATGCCCAACTGCCTCCCCGGTTCTACTCGTGCGTAATTTCCGCCCATGAATCATGCCAAATAAAATCGGCACAAAAAATAAAGTGGCGCAAGTTGCGGCAATTAATCCGCCGACAACGGCCCTACCCAAAGGCGCGTTCTGCTCGCCGCCTTCACCCAGACCCAATGCCATCGGCGCCATGCCAATAATCATGGCCAGCGCGGTCATTAATACCGGACGGAATCTGGAAAATCCCGCTTCTAATCCTGCCCTGACCGGATCCCCGGTATGCGCCAATCGTTCACGGGCAAAACTCACCACCAGAATACTGTTGGCGGTAGCCACACCCATGCACATAATCGCCCCGGTTAATGCCGGGACAGATAAAGTCGTATGGGTTGCGAACAACATCCACACTATTCCAGCCAATGCAGCCGGTAGCGCGGCAACGATAATAAACGGATCACCCCAGGATTGAAAATTCACCACAATCAGCAAATAAATCAAAACAATTGCCCCTAACAGGCCAAACAATAATCCGCCAAATGCTGTATTCATGGTTTGCACTTGGCCGCGCAGCGTAATCGTTGCACCTTTTGGCCGTTCTTTTTCGTGGAGTTGCAGCACCCTCTGAATATCACTTGCAATTGCGCCCAAATCTCTTCTGTCGGGAGTCGCAAAAATATCGATAACAGGTTGCACCGCATAATGCGATACCACCGCAGCTGTTTTGGATCGAGTAATGGTCGCCAGTCCCCCCAGAATTTGCGGATCGCGCGCATCCTTTCCCACCACCGGTACGTTTTCAAGATCCGATAAACTCTGAACTCTATATTCTGGGGTTTGGGCGACGATCGGGTATGTCACACCATTCGACTGATTAAGCCAATATGCCGGAGATACCTGCCCGCTGCCCGCCAGAGTCACTACCAGACTGTTTGTAACATCACGTTCGGTAATGCCCGCTTTTTTTGCCCGAATACGATCCACATCAACCAAAAACTGGGGATAGTTATATGCCTGCTGAATTCTGAGATCCGCTATTCCAGCAATTTTAGCGATATCACGCTGCAGAATTTGTGCATATTTAAGATTTTCCTCGCTATCCGGCCCCATTACCTGAATATCAATCGGCGCTGGCGCACCAAAATTCAAGATTTGACTAATAATGTCAGCAGGTAAAAATGAAAACGTCGATCCTGGATACTGTTGCGGCAAAAATTCACGTAAACGGCGCACATAACTATCGGTTGGCGCATGTCCCTTGTGCAGGGATATCAAAATATCCCCATCCTGCGGGCCTATCGTTCCCGTGTTGTTATATACCAGGTTAATCCCGCTTACGGTAAGACCAATATTATCGATAACTCTGGCTAGCTCATTTGCCGGAATAGCCCGACGAATATCAGCTTCAATCCGATCAAACAATCTTGCCGTTTCTTCTATCCTTGTTCCCACAGGCGCACGAACATGAATTTTTATTTGTCCTGCATCTACCACGGGGAAAAAATCTTGCCCCAACCATGGAATCAAGGCAAACGACATGCCCACCGCACATAAAAATCCAACAGTAAATTTATTACTATGAGACATGAATGCAACCAGCATCCCATAATATTTGTCCCGAATTTCATTAAATCCGCGATTAAACCATTCCTGAAATTTAACAGCCGGATTTTTGGAGTAAGTCATTGACTGGGTAGCATGAAAAGAATGGCCTACGCCCATTGCATGAGGTTTCAATAAATACATCGCCAGCGTTGGCACCAGCGTTCTGGATAGAAAAAATGATGCGATCATCGCAAACATCACCGCTTCCGCCATGGGAACGAACAGATAATGCGCCACCCCTTCCAGAAAAAACATTGGAACAAACACAATACAAATACACAGCAGGGAGACAAAGGCCGGCGTAACAATCTGATGGGCACCGTCCATAATGGCGCTCCTTACATCTTTTCCATGTTCCAAATGCCAGTTAATATTTTCTATGGTGACCGTCGCATCATCCACCAACAACCCGACTGCCAATGCCAACCCGCCCAACGTCATAATGTTGAGCGTTTCTCCCGCGATTAACAGCCCGACGATCGAACTCAGGATTGCAAGCGGAATCGAGACAGCAATAATCACGGTGGAACGCCAACTCCCCAAAAAAAGCAAAACCATTAAACTGGTCAATGCGGCGGCAATCACTCCCTCCTCCACTACGCCGGCAATTGCAGACTTCACAAAAACAGATTGATCTCCGACACCGTCAAGCTGCACCGATGACGGGATGCTCTCTGACAGCTTGGGTAACAGTCGCCGCACTCCGGCTACAATATCCAAGGTCGAAGCAGCACCATTCTTTAAAATAGTCATCAATACGGCACGTTCACCATCCATGCGCACCACATTGGTCTGCGGCGGACTTCCATCCCGAACACTTGCAATGTCGCGGAAGGTTATTACGCTATCACCGACAACTTTAATCGGAAAATTGTTGAGCTCATCGATTGCATTCGGACTGTTATTCAACCTGATGCTGTATTCGTAATTACCGATTTTCTGCGTCCCCGCCGGAATAATCTGGGTCTGCGCTGCCAACGCGTTTTGTACATCCTGAGCGGACACCCGCTTTGCCTGCATTGCTTTTTGATCCAGATCAATTTGGATTTGCCGAATTTTGCCGCCATACGGTGAAGGAATAGCCGTTCCGGGAACGGTTGCCAACTGTGGCCGGATAAAATTTTGGGCCACATCAAACAATTTTTGCTCGGACACCGATGGACTTGATAGTGCCAACTGCAGAATCGGTACTGTGGACGCGTTGTAATTCAAAATCAGCGGTGGCGTTATACCGGGAGGCATCAACTTTAAAACTGTTTGGGAGATAGACGTAACCTGGGCTGTAGCCGTTCTAATATCAACATTCGGCTGAAAAAATATTTTGACGATACCGTAACCGGGCAAGGATTGGGACTCAATATGGTCAATGTCATTTACAGTGGAACTTAACGCCCGCTCATAACTGTATATCACGCGTCCGGCCATATCCTCCGGCGGCAATCCCGTATAAGACCACACCGCGCCAATCACGGGAATTTTGATATCGGGGAATATATCGGTAGAGGATTTCAGTACCGCCAACGGACCGAACAAAATAATCAGCAGCGCCAACACAATAAAAGTGTATGGCCGCTGCAGCGCAATTTTAACCAGTTCGATCATAAGTATTTAAACGGTACCGTAGCTCAGCAATTCTATTTTCGTCTCATTCTTCACGTCGCCACCGCATGACAGTTTCATTATACTGAAATGCTCATTACAAAATAATGACACTCCCTGCATAGCTAAAACCGCACACATGGTTCATCAGGTTTGCACCAATTTTTTATGGGTATGAATACTCATTAAAATACCAAAACCCAGCAATAAAATAACCATGGATGTCCCGCCGTAACTAATGAGCGGTAACGGCACGCCCACAACCGGCAGAATACCGCTCACCATGCCCATATTAACAAAAGCATACGTGAAGAAAGTGAGGGTAATGCTACCGGCCATCAAGCGTGTAAAGTAAGTTGACGCATTGGCGGTAATAACAAAACCGCGCGCAATCACAAACAAATACAAGCTCAACAGCACGATATTACCGAGCAGACCAAATTCTTCCGAGTACACGGCAAAAATAAAATCGGTGGTGCGCTCCGGCAAAAAGTCGAGATGCGTCTGAGTACCCTTGAGATATCCCTTGCCAATCAAACCACCGGAACCCACCGCAATAATGGCCTGGATCGTGTGGTAGCCACTGCCCAGTGCATCCTGCGCCGGATCAAACAACATCATGATGCGGTGGCGCTGATAATCATGCAGCGTAGACCACGCAAGTGGCGCACTTGCCATTAGTATCACCAAGAAAGAAAGTATGACACGCCAGGATATACCGGCAAGAAAGAGCACATAAAATCCGCTGGCAGCAATCAGGATAGCCGTGCCCAAATCCGGCTGGCGTGCAATTAACGCCACCGGCAACAACAGCAACAACGTTGCAACAACATAATTTTTTAACGTCAACATGGCTTCGTGCTTTTCAAAATACCAAGCCATCATTAATGGCACGGCGACTCTCATTAGCTCGGAAGGTTGAATCGTCGTCACCCCAATGTTTAGCCAGCGTCGTGCCCCGTGTGAAATTTCACCGAAAAGCGCCACGGCGATTAGCAGCGCCATACCCAGCAAATAGACTGGCACGGCGGCCCGCATTAAATAATGCAACGGCATATTGGCTACAATCCACAGTACGGTACACGCCACCAATATATTCGTCACCTGCGCCAACACACGTAACCAATTACCGCCACTGGCGCTATACAGCACCACCAGACTAACCAAAAGAAGCAGTCCGAGCGCCGCCAATAAAACAGGATCAAGGTGCGCAACAAAACGTTGCCATAGACGTCGCCTAATCACTTTCTGCTCCCTCTGTTTCCTCGGGCGCAGTTACGGATTGAGGCAATTTACCCAACAGGAAATAATCAAACACTTTACGCGCAATCGGTGCAGCGACAGAACCACCGTGACCGCCGTTTTCAACAAGCACAGCCAACGCAATCTTGGGCTGCTCGAAAGGCGCAAAAGCCATAAACCAGGCATGGTCACGATACCGCTCCTGTATATTGCTCTCGACATACTTCTCGCCCTGTTTTATGCCTATCACCTGTGCCGTACCGGTTTTACCGGCAAAAATATAGGGCGCACCCGCTCCCGCCATTGCAGCCGTTCCACCTGGCTGTGTTACTGCCGCCATCGCACTTTTCACTAATGCAAGATGCTCTGTATTAAGGTTAAGATTAAACTCCATGTTCGTCCCCGATATACTCTTTGCATTAGCGACCGAACCCCGCACCTCCTTTAACAAATGAGGACGATAAGCCACTCCATCATTAGCCAATACCGCAGTGGCGTATGCCAATTGCAGCGGAGTTACCAAGCTATAACCCTGCCCAATCCCAACCGAAACCGTGTCGCCGGCGTACCATTTTTGTTTGTGGCGTTTCTGCTTCCATTCCTGCGATGGAATCAAACCGGAAACCTCACCTTCCAAATCAATCCCGGTTTTCTTGCCAAATCCAAATCCCGAAAGGAAGCCATATATATTGTCTATGCCCAATTCATTGGCCAACCCATAGTAATAGGTATCACATGACACAACGATGGATTTAAACAAATCCACACTGCCATGCCCTTCTTTTTTCCAATCACGATATCGGTGATGGCTACCGGGCAAGCTGAAGTAACCCGGATCGCTGATCAAATAAGCAGGCGACCGTTTATTATGATGCAGCCCGGCCAATGCCATGAACGGCTTAATGGTAGAACCGGGAGAATATTGGCCACGCAATGCACGGTTATTAAGTGGCACATCGGGCGAGTTATTCAGCTCATTCCAATTCTGTTCATCAATTCCATCAATAAACAAATTCGGATCGTAGCCAGGCTTGCTAACAAAAGCCAAAACTTCCCCATTTTTTGGATCTATCGCCACCAACGCCCCCCGGTAATTACCGAACGCCTGCTCGGCAATCTCCTGCAATTTAGCATCTATCGTGAGTACCAGGTTATTACCCGATATCGGCGGAGTACGCGACAACACCCGCACTTCGCGCCCCCCCGCATCGACTTCCACCTGCTGAAAACCGGTTATCCCGTGCAATTCTCTTTCATATTGTTGCTCAATACCGGTCTTGCCGATGTAATCAGAACCGCGATAATTGGCCGCTATTTCATCATCTTCAAGCTGCGCAATTTCACTCTCGTTAATACGCCCGATATACCCAAGCAAATGTGAAATTTGTTCGTGATACGGATATTCCCGGAACAAACGCGCCTTGATTTCCACCCCAGGGAAACGATAACGCTGCGCGGAAAAACGCGCCACCTCATCATCTGTCAGGCGATTACGAATGGGCAGACTTTCAAATTTACGATTGTCGGCCAACAACCTCTTAAAACGCTTGTGATCTCCAGGCTGAATATCAACAATCTTTGCAAGCTCATCAATCGTCGCCTTCAGATCAGCCACCTTATTTAAGGTTATTTCCAACGTATATGCGGAATAGTTATGTGCCAAAACCACACCATTTCGGTCAAGTATCAAGCCCCGGTTAGGTGTAATCGGCACAATAGAGATGCGATTATTTTCTGCCAATGTTTGGTAATGACTCTGTTGTACCACCTGCAAATATACAAACCGTATTAAAAGCAATAGCAACAGAAATAATACGAACCCTAAACTGAACGCCAGGCGCAACCGAAAACTATGAATCTCTCTTTGAGTATCTTTAAACTCAATGTGACGCTTCATAACTGATCAGATACGGCTCGGGGACGACGAAGGGACTGCAACAGGATGGTCAATGGTGCCCACATCAAGGCTGACACTACACTGCCAATGAAATATTCCCACGAAATATTGCCCCGCATCTGCCAATACACTGCGGCGTAAATCGCATAGGTAAGCAATAACAATGGGAAAACTTGCAGGGTTTGCTGGTACAAATTGAACATCTTCACCCGGCGATGTAACACAATCCCGCTAAAAGCCAATACCGAATACGCCAATGCATGTTGCCCAAAGAGGCTTGCATCGGCAACATCGGCAAGTATGCCAACCGTCCACGCAATACTGATACCAACGTGATGCGGTTTATGCGTGCACCAATAAAGCAACATCAGCGCGACAAAATCCGGACGAAGCATGAGCCCGACACCTTGCCACGGCAACCAATCGAGCATCAACGCAACAAGCAAGCTGACCATAATAAAATAACGGTTAACAGGCATCTGAAATTCCTGATTTTTCAGAATACGATCTTTCATCGATTGCCCCGTTTACCACTTTTAGGCTTGTCAATCGTCGTTTCAACCGCCACCTCTGGACGTTTCGGCAATTGTTGCAATCCGGATAGAATCAACAACTGACGCCATTTATCCACCCCGGCAATCGGAGCGCATAAAATACGTGCAAAAGGATAGGCGGGATCGCGCTCAACATGGATGACCTTGGCCACCGGCAAGCCGAAAGGATAAGTACCATCAATGCCGGAAGTAACCAACACATCGCCATTCTGTATATCAGAACTAATGGGCATGTAACGAAGCACCAGCTCAGCGGCATCCCCGGAACCGAACACCACGGCGCGCAAGCCATTGCGCAGCACCTGCACCGGCACCGCGTGATCTTTGTCAGTAATTAACGTCACCTCGCTCATCCAGGGATACACACGTGTCACTTGACCGACGATACCACTGTCATCCATGACGACTTGCCCGGCCAGTACATTGGCCTGCGTCCCCTTGTCCAACAGGATTTTTCTATTAAATATGTCCCGCTCGACATATATTATCTCAGCCAGCTGCGTTGGATAATCGACACGCTGCTGCAACGTAAGCAGATTACGCAAATGCTGACTCTCTGCTTTCAATATCTCCAGCTGCACCAACCGCGCGGCATCCACAGCATGCTGGCGACGTAATTCAGCATTGTCACGAATCGAACTGTTATGGGAAATAAAAAAGGTATCTATCTCATACCATAGGTTGCTCGGTGTCGTAACTAATCTTTGCAGGGGGTAAACCAGAATTGACAGACCGCTGCGTATAGATTCCAAATACCGATATCGCGCATCCACGAACAGCAGCAACAACGAAAGCAACACGAAAAATACCAGCCGTATGGCAGGAGAGGGACCTCTATTGAAGAAGCGAAGGGGCTGATTTTGTTCCATTAGGGCGCTCAACAGCCATTTCTGCTTACAATTCCCAATGCAACTCAACACGCTCCCAGTTACTTACGGAAATATGCAGCGCAAAGAAAGGGAATTACCGGACTGTATTAATTTAAAGTTATCCACATGCCGTTAAATTTGAAGCTTAATCACTGGTGAAAATTCCGGTGTATTTATCCATCCGATCAAGAGCCTTGCCGGAACCACGCACCACGCAAGTCAGCGGATCATCCGCAATCAATACAGGCAACCCGGTCTCCTCCATCAGCAACCGGTCAATATCACTTAGCAATGCGCCGCCGCCCGTCAGAACCATTCCCTTTCTGGCAATGTCCGAGCCCAACTCGGGTGGAGTCTGCTCCAGTGCAATTTTTACTGCACTCACGATATTATTAAGCGGATCAGTGAGTGCTTCCAATATTTCATTACTGGAAATGGTAAAGCTACGCGGCACACCTTCCGCCAGATTACGTCCCATTACCTCCATTTCTCGCACTTCACTGCCCGGGAATGCCGAGCCGATTTCTTTCTTGATCTGTTCTGCAGTTGTTTCACCAATCAACATGCCATAGTTGCGGCGAATATAATTAATAATAGCCTCGTCGAACTTATCGCCACCGACACGTATGGAACCGGAATACACTGCACCACCCAGCGAAATCACACCAACTTCAGTCGTTCCACCACCAATATCCACCACCATTGAACCGTTTGGCTCTTCTACCGGCAGATCAGCGCCTATTGCCGCCGCCATGGGTTCCTCAATCAATTCCACCCGGCGCGCACCCGCGCCATAAGCGGATTCACGGATGGCACGCCGCTCCACTTGAGTGGAGCCACACGGAACGCAAATCACGATACGCGGACTGGGACTAAAAATACCGGACTTATGCACTCTTTTAATGAATTGCTTGAGCATTTGTTCAGTGACGGTAAAATCGGCAATCACGCCGTCCCGCATCGGGCGTATCACATTAATATTGCCCGGCGCGCGTCCGAGCATCTGCTTGGCCGCCAAGCCGACCTGTTGGATCACCTTCTTATCGTTCGGACCACTTCCATGGCGAATTGCCACTACCGACGGTTCATCCAGCACGATGCCTTTACCGCGTGCCCAGATCAAGGTGTTAGCAGTACCCAAATCTATTGCTAAATCATTAGCAAAATAGCTGTCAAAAAATCCAAACATGAGGAGTCCCGGAATAGAAAAAATGCGCCAGACATTGCAAAAAATTAGTCTGACAAGGCTATTAATGATAACCTATTAAGCTACTTTTAATAAAGATAAAGAATTGCCCATGTTGCTCAATATCGATGATGTCTACAAGGTTGCCCGGCTGGCCAGACTGGGGATAACCGAACAGGAAGCGCAAACAGCGCACGCCCGGCTTTTGAATATCTTCAGCCTGATCGCCGAAATGCAAGCTGTCGACACGAGCGGAATTGCTCCAATGTCACATGCCCGGGATATTACTCAACGCTTGCGCGAGGATGTGGTCACGGAAAGTAATCAACGCGAACTATTTCAGGCCGCAGCCCCGCAAATTAAAGGTGGATTATATCTGGTTCCACAAGTCATCGAATAACTACCTAGTTCCAACATCATGCTTAATTCCAGTTTGCTACAACTAAGCGCAGCATTGCGCAGCAAAAAGATCTCCAGCGTTGAGCTGACACAACTTTACCTTCGTCGCATTGCCGCACTCAACTCGAAACTCAATGCCTATATTACGGTCAATGAAGAGATAAGCCTATCGCAGGCACGCGCAGCCGATGACCGATTGGCGCAATCCCAAGCCCACGCGCTCACCGGCATTCCCATCGCCCAGAAAGACATATTCTGCGCAACAGGCTGGCGTACCACGTGCGGCTCAAAAATGCTGTCCAATTTTATTTCCCCCTACGATGCGCATGTTATTGAGCAATTTAACCGTGTTGGCGCAATCAATCTGGGCAAAACAAACATGGATGAATTCGCCATGGGTTCCAGCAATGAAACCTCTTACTTTGGCCCGGTAAAAAATCCCTGGAATCCCAACGCCGTTCCCGGCGGCAGTTCCGGTGGCAGTGCGGCAGCCGTATCGGCCCGCTTATGCGCGGCAGCGACCGGCACCGACACTGGCGGTTCTATCCGCCAACCGGCCGCACTGTGTGGCATCTCGGGCCTGAAACCGACTTATGGCGTAGTTTCCCGTTACGGCATGATCGCCTTTGCTTCCAGCCTGGATCAGGCCGGCCCCATGGCGCACAGCGCGGAAGACCTGGCTCTGCTGTTGAATGTAATGGCTGGCTTCGACGAACGTGATTCCACCAGCTTGCAGCGTGAAGCGGAAGATTACACACGCAATTTGAATAAACCACTCGATGGTCTACGCATCGGCCTGCCCAAAGAATTTTTTGCCGAGGGATTAAGCGCGGATGTCGCACAAGCAGTCGAGGCATCCATTACCGAATACAAAAAAATGGGCGCCAGCGTAGTTGACATCAGCCTGCCCAACTCGCGCCTATCCATCCCTGTTTATTACGTGCTGGCTCCGGCCGAAGCCTCCAGCAATCTGTCGCGATTCGACGGTGTGCGCTACGGCTACCGCGCGCCGGAATATACCAATCTTGCGGACATGTATGAAAAATCCCGCGCGCAAGGTTTCGGTGAAGAAGTAAAGCGGCGCATCATGATCGGCACTTATGTTTTATCGCACGGCTACTATGATGCTTATTATGTGCAGGCTCAAAAAATTCGCCGCCTGATCGCGCAGGATTTTACCGAAGCCTTCAAGCAATGCGACATCATCATGGGGCCAACCACTCCCACCTCCGCCTTCAATCTGGGCGAGAAAAACGATGACCCGGTGCAAATGTACCTTTCCGACATCTATACCATCGCAGTCAATCTCGCAGGTTTACCCGGCATGTCCATCCCGGCCGGCTTCGGCGGCAACGGCCTGCCGGTTGGCCTGCACATTATCGGCAATTATTTCGACGAGGCGCGTATGCTTAACGTGGCACATCAATATCAGCAGGTGACCGATTGGCACACCCGCACTCCGCAACATATCGAGGTGTAAGGAACCGCACCATGCAATGGGAAATCGTTATCGGACTGGAAGTACATGCTCAACTTTCAACCAACAGCAAAATCTTTTCCGGCGCTTCAACCACATTTGGCGCCGAACCCAACACCCAGGCCTGCGCGGTAGATCTGGCACTGCCCGGTGTATTGCCGGTGCTGAACCGGGGCGCAGTGGAACGGGCGATCAAATTTGGTCTGGCGGTTGGTGCGCACATTGCACAACGCTCCGTATTTTCACGAAAAAATTATTTCTATCCTGATCTGCCCAAGGGGTACCAAATCAGTCAATTCGATTTGCCGATAATTGGACAAGGCTCGCTGACTATTCAAGTTCCCACCGCAACCGCAGGGAAAACATATCAAAAGGTAGTGCGCCTGACCCGTGCTCATCTTGAAGAAGATGCGGGGAAATCGTTGCACGAAGATTTTCAGGGCATGTCGGGCATTGATCTCAACCGCGCCGGAACACCTTTGCTGGAAATCGTCTCGGAACCGGACATGCGCTCCGCCGCCGAAGCCGTATCCTACGCAAAAATGCTGCATACATTGGTGCGCTGGATCGGCGTCTGCGATGGCAACATGCAGGAAGGATCGTTCCGCTGTGATGCCAATGTCTCCGTGCGTCGCCCGGGAGGTGAATTAGGCACGCGCCGCGAAATCAAAAACCTTAACTCATTCCGTTTCCTGCAGCAGGCCATCGAATACGAGGCGCAATGGCAGATAGACACGCTGGAAAATGGCGGCACCATTCAACAGGCAACAGTGTTGTTTGATTCCGACAAGGGAGTAACCCGCGCCATGCGCAGCAAAGAAGACGCGCATGATTACCGCTATTTCCCCGATCCGGATCTGTTGCCGCTGGCAATTGATGATGCGTGGATCGAGCAGGTACGTAGCACGCTCCCCGAATTACCGCTGAACAAACAGGCACGTTATGTTGCCGACCTTGGCTTATCCGCCTACGACGCCGATACGCTGACCTCATCACGGGAAATGGCAGATTTCTTCGAAGCGACACTTAACGAAATCCCCAAAGAGGCAAAGCTATGTGCAAACTGGCTGATGGGTGATGTGAGCGCCTCGCTCAACCGTGAAGATCGTGATATTACCCAATGTCCGATTACACCGCAGCAACTGGGCGGCATGCTCAAACGTATTACAGACGGAACCATTTCCAACTCCGCCGCCAAGGAAGTATTCAAGACGCTCTGGAATGAAGGCGGCAACCCCGACACTGTTATCGAAACAAAGGGGTTAAAGCAAATGTCTGACGTTGGCGCAATGGAAGCGATGGTGGATGAAATTATCGCGGCCAATCCGGCACAGGTCGCCGAATACCGTAGCGGCAAAGAAAAAGTGTTTGGATTTTTTGTCGGCTTGGCCATAAAAGCCAGCAAAGGTAAAGCCAACCCCGCACAGATGAATGAAATTCTAAAGCGCAAACTGGCAGGTTAAGCACTGCATGATTTTGCTGCTGTTACGCAACGGACAACGGGGATCATCACCATTAAAAACTGCGGAGGGAAATATGAATACCTTTCCCTTCGCAGCCATAGCAAAAACTATTTCATTACAACTATTCTCTGTGTACTGAATCCACGCTGATTGGCACAAACATTTTCTGATCTTCCCGCAGAATCAACCATGCCATTCGCTTGCCATTTTTGGCAACCAGCGAATAAAACTGCTCCACGCTGACAAGCCTTTCCCCGTTTATAGAAAGAATAACGTCACCATTGCGGAGTCCCGCCCTGGCGGCAGGGCCCTCGTCACTCATGCTTTCTATCAGGATCCCCCCCGGCATCTCGATCCTTCTTCGTTCTTCGGCGGTTAAAGCACGCACAGCCAATCCCAATTTATTGCCGCCATGTTTACCGGTATTTTCTTTAATCCCGGCAGTCTTCATTTCTCCCACAACCACAGGAACGACTTTTTGTTTTCCCGCATGCCAAACCTCAATTTTTACCGGCGTTCCCGGTGCCACATCAGCCACCAATGCTGGTAGTTCCGTGGAATGCACTATGTCCGTACCGTTGAACTTGAGAATAATATCCCCCACATCAATTCCCGCCTTCTCTGCCGCACTGCCTTTTTCTACCGAACTTACCAATGCTCCGGCGGGCTTATCCAGACCGAAAGAATCTGCCAATTGCTGACTCAAATCCTGAATTGCAATACCCAGACGGCCACGGCTTACCTTGCCATGCTCGCGCAACTGCCGCTCTATATTCATTGCCACATCTATCGGAATCGCAAAAGAAAGCCCTTGATAACCACCGCTGTGACTGTAAATCTGGGAGTTAATCCCGATCACCTCGCCATTCATATTAAACAACGGCCCGCCGGAATTACCGGGATTAACCGCAGCATCCGTCTGCAAAAATGGCACATTACCTTCCTTGGCCAGAGAACGGGATTTGGCCGAAATAATTCCTGCACTCACGCTGTTTTCAAGCCCATAGGGCGAACCTATCGCTATTACCCATTCCCCCACCCGAGTCTGCCGAGAATCGCCAATCTTTACTGTACGCAAGTTTTGAGCATCAATCTTCAACACCGCAACATCGGAAAGTTTATCCGCCCCCAATATTTTTGCCTTGAACTCACGTTTATCGATAAGTCTCACGATCACTTCATCTGCATTCTCTACCACATGAGCATTGGTAAGAATCACACCATCCGGACTGATAATAAATCCGGAGCCCATCTCATGCGCCGGAATTTCTGCTTGGGGCACGGGAATTTTGAATCGCTTGAAAAATTCATAAACCGGATCGTTTGGATTAATTTGCGAAAAACCGGAAACATTGGATTTGCCCCTGGTTGAAACAGTGATATTCACTACAGCGGGTCCTTGCTGAGCAACAATTTCAGAAAAGTCATATAACCCGGGAACTGTTTTACGCCCAGACTGCGGTGTCGCGTCTATTTCAGCAGGGGCTGCCTGGGTATTCGAGATAGGTGAGTAAAGCCGATCAAAATAAGTCTCATGACCCATCGCCAGCAAAACTGTCGCAATTCCCACTGCGGCGGATGCTTTAAGTCCTCCGGATAACTTCCTCAATTTCATTTATGACTCCTGTTAGAAATATAAACACAACACCCCAACTTTTCACTGGCGTTTAAAGCAACGGGAAAAGCCGAGGAAGTACGGACACAGTAATGTTAAAACGAGTTTAAAAATTTAAATACAACACAAACAACAGATGCACTGCCTTTACATTAAGCCAAGACTGGGCATCACCACATACAACGCGGCTTGGCCGCCATTGCCCTCCGCTGGGAATACGACTCCTTTCATTTACCCATAAAATGGATGAACCAACGATTGCGCCTCACTCCTAAAATCCGCTGCGGAAAGATATATGAGCGGGAAATTTAAATTTCAACCCCGCTGTATGTCTTAGAACATAACGCCTGCATATCTTTTTCTACTCTAAACGCGCCCGTCATAACGGGCACGTCCTGCTTACGACCACCAGAAATTTATATGGTTCCAGCAACCGTAATTGTTTTTGTACCGGTACCCCACAGAAAATATGACCCAAAAAAATATGGGAGATCGCACCATTTCCTTCATAATGAACAGGCCTCTCCATTAAATCGTCTTGATCACAAAACCTGAACATATACAACGGACAATATAGCCTCAAATGGATACATGACACATTTTCCGCCCTCCCGGCTGAAAAATTACTACCGACCAAGAATCAATCCACCCGGCTGGGTACAGCTTTTCATTTCATCATTGGTGCTGCTGTTGTTTTGCCTGCATGCCAACGCGGAAAAACTGACCCCACTGCCTGTAATGCTGGCCAATGTGGTTCGGGGCGAAATTACGCTGTCAGATTATTGGGTGAGTGAAAAATATGACGGGATGCGGGGTTACTGGGATGGCGAACAACTATTAACCCGGGGCGGCGAACATATCGAAACCCCGGCATGGTTTACCGCCGGCTGGCCCCATATTCCTCTCGACGGCGAATTATGGATTGGCCGTGGCCAATTTTCCCGCACGGTCTCCACCGTCAGGCAAAAAATTCCTGACGAAGCCCGGTGGCATACGCTGCACTTTATGGTATTCGATCTACCCGCGCATCCGGGTAATTATTCCGAACGCAATACTGCACTCCAATCTGTCATCGCGCAAATCGGGCAACCATGGGTACATCACGTCGAGCAGTTAAAAGTGGCCGATCAAGCCGCATTGCGGGCAATGCTCAAACGGGTGGTCAAGCATGGCGGGGAAGGCTTAATGCTGCATCACGGCGATTCACTTTACCGGGCAATCCGTAGCGACGATCTATTGAAACTGAAACCCTATGAAGATGCCGAAGCCAAGGTGATCGCCCACCTACCGGGTAAAGGGAAATATGCGAACACATTGGGCGCATTGGAAGTTGAATCAGTTAACGGATTGCGTTTTCGTCTGGGTTCCGGCCTATCTGACGCCGATCGTCGCCATCCGCCCCAGCCGGGAGAATGGGTAACTTATCGCTATAACGGACGGAATGAGAAGACCGGCATCCCGCGATTTGCCCGCTTTATACGAATACGTGAAGACATGAATTTTCCAGAACAAATAGTGGAACCTTGATTAACTCTCATGGAATTTCCATCAAAATCCGAATAACCGTGGGAGAATTATAGGGCGCCCCTAAAAATTCAGGCTTCCATGCAAAACAAGGCACAAGTAAAAAATTTGAGCACGGCATAGTTAATATGCACGCGATAATTTTTTCGTGTAACGCCATATCGTGACAAAACAGGGTAAGCAGGCATGCCGCAAAGTGGCTGCTCACAAAATTGGATAAAGGTGCCCTAAAGCAGCTTGCGCGGTTTGTGCGGTGCCCGTGAAAACACAAAATCATATAACCAGTCAGGCAGCAGCTTAAGCACTCGCCCAACAATCCTCATCTGCCACGGAACGACCGCAAATCTTTTCCCGGAAGCAATCATCCGAGCAATACGGCGCGCGGCTTCATCAGCCGGTAAAATAAACGGCATGGGGTAAGGATTGATGGCAGTCATCGGTGTTTTGATGTAACCGGGACAAATAGTTACTGCACGCACCCCGCTGCCATGCAGCTCAACACGTAAACTTTCCATATACGCAATCAGCGCAGCCTTGGATGCGGAATACGCGCCCGCCCCCGGCAACCCCCGAAATCCTGCCACACTGGCGATGCCAACCAGCAAACCCTGTTCGGCCTCACGCATAGGCGCAAGAAAAGGCTGGAAAGTTTTCATTGCTCCAGACACATTGATATCCATCACCTGCTGAAAAACATCAATGTCGTCGGCAAATTCGGTCAACGTTCCAACGCTAATACCTGCATTAGCAATCACAATATCCGGCACGCCGACGCACGCAATAAAACTCTGCGCCGCCGCTTGCATGGCAGTCGAGTCACGCACGTCCAGTGGATAACAAAAAACCTGTCGGGGGAAATGATTGAAAAGATCTTGTAGATAATCAGCGCGACGGGCGATCACGCCAACCATCGCGCCCTGCTCAAGATAATATTGCGCCAACGCCAAACCCAGGCCGCTGGATGCGCCGCTGATAACGACGCGTTGTGCGGCCACTAATGCTTACCCGGACGCCCTTTGCGTGCCTTGTCGATCAGATAGTTGAGCACTTTAATGCTCTCATCCGGCCCCAAGCCGGTAATCAGATATTTACCGTCCACAATCAGCGATGGTGTACCGCGAATACCGTAGATCTGGGCCAATTGTTTGCTGCGTGTCACCTTGCTTTGTACGGCAAAAGAATTATAGGTTTCGCCGAATTTTTTTCGATCCACACCGTGCTGACCAACAAATTCCGAGATTTTCGCCTCATCGCTCAGATCAATATTGTTCACATGCCAAGCATTAAATAATTCATCATGTAACCGTTTTTGCTGCCCCAGCAATTCCAACGAATAATAGGTAAATGCCATCGGCTCCCAAGCATTATTAAAAATAGTGGGGACATATACCAACTCAACATCCTTGGGAATTTTTTTCTCCCACGCGGTCAGCACTGGATGCATCTTGAAACAATGCGAGCATCCGTAAAAGAAAAACTCCAGCACCTCTATTTTCCCGCCTGCACGCGCCGACTGGGCCGTATTAAGCACTTTGTAATCCTTGCCCGCTTCAGGTTCGGCAAAAACCTGATTTACGCATAACAACGCCAAAATCACAAAAAACTGTTTAATAAATTTCATATCTACCTCCGTGAAAAGTTATAACGCCCACGAAAAACCAATTTCAAACCTTAATCATTCAATACATGCAAAACGTCTGCCCTCTAGCAGGCAAATATGTTTTTCATCTATTTCACTGGCATTGGAGTAGCGCTTACGCCATTTTGTTTCAACATTGCCAATGTATTATTCATTTCTTCCCTGCCCTTATAAGGCCCAAGGTGTACACGGTGCACTACCCCCTTACCCGGAAGGGTCACAGTTTGCACACTGGCTTCGATACCCAGCATTGCCAGTTTAGCTTTTAATTTATCCGCATCATCTGCATTGGAGAACGAACCCGCCTGTAGGAAATATGTTTCTTTCGCGGCACTATTACCCGCTGACTGGGCAGATGCAGACTTATTCTCTGTCATTGCCATATTGTCACTGTTTTTTTGTACAAGTCCCGTTGCATCCTGTTTGTCAGTTAACACTTTGTAAAATTCAAACCGCGGCTTGCTTTCATCTACGCCAGATGCAGCAGCTGGTGCCTGGGCAGATTTTGTTACAGGCGCGGGGAATTGCTTGTCGGAATCTGCAGCAAGTTTCGTTGCCTCATGCGGTGCATTATTTACAAACGGACTGGGCGTCTTTAAAACGTACCATGCCACCCCACCCGCAATAACCAGCCCCACTACTATCCCAATCAGGATACCTGTCAGCAGCGAACTACCACGGCGCGGCGCGGCGGATCGAGTGTTACTGTTTCTATTCATATCATCAATCTTTCAACCATCTTGTGTATTCACGTAATATTCATGACGCTACCCGGTAAAAAGAAAACTCCGCAGTTAGTTTCAGCCCCGCCAAGTTTTTCCCACAATAAAACAACAAGCTACATTTTCTCTGGAGCCGAAACACCCAGCAACGTTAAACCGTTGCGCATTACCTGTGACACGGCGGCAATTAATGCTAATCGCGCCTGTGTAATATCGGCCTCATCAACCAAGAAACGCGAAGCACTATAATAACCGTGAAAATCAGCGGCCAATTCTTTCAAATAAAACGCAATCAGGTGGGGGGTCAAATCTTCCGCAGCGCTTTCGATCACCTGCGGATAATCTATCAGGCGCTGTAATAACGCACGTTCATAATCGCTCTCCAGCGCACTAACCTCCACCCGGCTTAACATCGCAACATCGCCACCCCACTGCCCCAATACGCTACAAATACGCGCATGGGCATACTGAATATAATACACAGGATTTTCATTGCTCTGCGATTTCGCCAAGTCAATATCAAACACCAGTTGGGAATCGGGATGGCGTGCCGCAAGAAAAAAGCGTGTTGCATCACAACCCACTTCATCAATCAAATCACGCAAGGTAACGTAGCTACCCGCGCGTTTAGAGATCTTTACCTCTTCGCCATTACGCAACACTGTTACCATCTGGTGCAACACGTAATCCGGCCAACCTTGCGGGATGCCAACATTTAAAGCTTGCAGCCCCGCACGTACGCGTGTCACGGTACTGTGATGATCCGCACCCTGCTCGTTTATAACGCGAGTAAAGCCACGGCGCCACTTATCCAGATGGTAAGCTACATCCGGTACAAAATAAGTATAACCACCATCACTCTTGCGCATAACACGGTCTTTATCATCACCAAAATCTGTCGTCCGTAGCCATAACGCATCGTCCTGTTCATACGTATGTCCGCTGGCAATCAGCTTACTGACAGACTCCTCCACTTTGCCTTCGGTGTAGAGTGCGGACTCCAACGAGTACACATCAAAATTTACCCTGAAGGCACGCAAATCAAGATCCTGTTCGCTACGCAAATAAGCTACCGCAAAATTACGGATAGCAGTGGCATCATTCACATCACCCGATGCCTGCACACGCCGATCATCAGCTTCCACCGATTCTTGCGCCAAATACGCACGAGCGACGTCGGCAATGTATTCACCGCGATAGCCATCTTCAGGCCACGATGGATCGTCAGGTGTCACACCCATGCAGCGCAATTGTACTGACCGGGTGAGATTGTCTATCTGTGCGCCGGCATCGTTATAGTAAAACTCCCGCGTCACATCCCAACCTGCCGTCTGCAACACGCGGCACAAACAATCGCCTACTGCGGCACCGCGACCGTGCCCCACGTGCAGCGGCCCCGTTGGATTCGCCGAAACAAATTCCACCTGTAACTTGCGGCTCGCACCCAAATGACTGCGACCATAATCCGCCCCCGCCTGCAGTACTCCGCGCACTACATTCTGTTTGGCCGCAGTCGTAATGAATACATTTATAAAACCAGCTCCCGCAATCTCCACCTTCTCCACTACTTGGGATGCAGGCAAAGCCGCAATCAATGCTTGCGCAATGTCACGCGGGGATTTACGTAGCGGCTTGGCCAATTGCATCGCCAAATTACAGGCGTAATCGCCATGCAACGCCTGCTTGGGACGTTCAATGAGAATATCGTCAGGTATCGATTCGGGTGCGACAACACGCACAGCCTGGGTAAACAATTCTAGAAGATGGGATTTGAAATTCAAGACGGAAAGCATTACACAACTCAATTTACAGGGAGTGCGAATTATAACACCTGACGAAGTTTACCCAATGGCAGGTGTTATGCGAAGTGACCAGAAATGACCAACAACCAATTTATGCCTCAAATAATCATCATACCCAACCTTGAAACAACATCAAGAAAATTCAAAGGCGCGTGTTATTCCCCAAAATTGTTGAAACAATCATAACCAATGCAATTAATCTAGCTCACGGAGGAGATTATCTGTTCAATCAAATTTTTAATATGCGACGGATCAAAAGGCTTGTCATAGATTGCCGAAACGCCCAACTGTTTCACGGCAGCAAGCCGTTCTTCATCACGTTCGCTGGTTATCATTATTATTGGCAATGCATTCTGCCAACTTTTATTACGAATAAATTCAACCAATTCCCCGCCATCCATTTCCGGCATATTGTAATCGGTTATAACCAGATCAAAGGTATGCCCCTGAACAATTTCCGCTCCCTGCCTGCCATTTTCAGCTTCAACAATATTCTTGATACCAATATTTTTAAGCACCCTAATCAGATAAGAACGTGCACTGGA
>JBIIMQ010000006.1:0-33904 GCA_044337935.1 Candidatus Nitrotoga sp. | reverse complement strand
TGGTCAGTGCGTTGATTGGAAGCTGTGTTAAGAAATTGATCGATTAGGTAGCCATTCGCTGCGTGTAACTCTACACCATCAAATCCAGCTTCAATCGCCCGCCTGGCAGCATTTGCGTACTCGGCGATGGCCTGAGCAATGTCGGCTTCGTTCATTGCGGTGGGCACAGGATGCGGTTGAAATCCATTGCTGTCCGTCCATATGTCACCTGGCGCGGCAATGGCGGAAGGCGCCAGCACCTTGGTATTGGCTGGCATGTTGGCGGGATGGCTGATCCGCCCGGTGTGCATCAGTTGTGCAAATATTTTGCCATCTGCTTGATGCACGCTGTCTGTCACTCGCCGCCAGCCTTGCACTTGCGCGTCGTTAAATAGTCCGGGAATGCGTGCATAGCCAAGTCCATTCGGTGAAGGCGATGTCCCTTCTGTGATGATGAGTCCGGCTCCGGCGCGCAGCCGGTAATATTTTTCCATCAGTTCGTTTGGTACATTGCCGATGGCGCGTGAACGCGTCAGGGGTGCCATGACGATGCGGTTCTTCAGTTGCAGTTTGCCTAGCGTGGTGGGGGTAAATAAGGTAGTGGTCATATTATTTCTCCTTTTTTTATTGAGTAGAAAAAAACTTGAAACTTATATAAAGCGCCCATTGCGGAAATCATCCATCGCTTGATGGATCTCTTCCTGCGTGTTCATCACGAACGGTCCGTACTGCACGATCGGCTCGTTGAGCGGTTTGCCGGCGATCAGAATCAGACGCGCATCTTTCGTCGCTGTGAGCGTCACCCCATCGGCTTCTGTTGTGTTACTTAATATCCCCATGCGATGCGATTCCACTGGCGTGTCACTAACCTTTACACCGCCACGATAGACGTAAATAAAAGCGTTGTGCGTGGCAGGCAAAGCCGTTGAGAATGAGGCGCCCGCAGGTATGTGAACGTCCAGATACAGCGGTTCGGTAATTTCGCGCACAACAGCGCCTGTTACGCCGTTACTCATTCCGGCAATGACTCGCACGGTAATGTTGTCTGCGGTTACGTATTCTGGAATTTCCTGATTTGCGATGTCGCGATACCACGGATCGGCCATTTTGCGCTTTGCGGGCAGGTTGAGCCACAGCTGAAAACCTTCCATCACGCCGTCTTTTTGCTCGGGAATTTCAGAGTGAATTATGCCGCGTCCAGCGGTCATCCATTGAACGTCACCCTGTTTCAGCAGCCCCTCGTGGCCTGCGTTGTCGCGATGTCGCATCCGTCCGGACAGCATGTAGGTTATCGTCTCGAAGCCACGATGCGGGTGATCCGGAAAGCCGGCGATGTAGTCGTTCGGGTTATCGCTACCAAATGCGTCTAGCATTAAAAATGGATCAAGTCGGTGATGTAGTTTTCCTGTAAGTATTCGTGTCAATTTCACGCCCGCGCCGTCCGAGGTGGCAACGCCAGTAATAATGCGGTCAATACCGCGTGATTGATACAGTGTAATGGGCTTAATAGTATTCATGACGGGTTCCCTATTTAAAGAATATAAAGCGTTAAATCAGGCAGCAGGTTGTGGCTCCCTTAGTCGGTTTACTGCTTCAATTAATTTAGACTTTAATTCTTCATTTTTAAGCATGCCGCGCTCGACATCAAAATTCTCATAAAAACTAGGAATAGAAAGACTGGCTCTAACATGACCTGAAAAAAACGGTGCCGAACTGGTTGCTGCAGCCAATACACTTGCACCCCCGCGGGCCCCGGGTGATGTAGAAAGCAAGACCAGAGACTTGTCCTGAAATACCTTTGGACCAATGCGTGAACACCAATCAAACAGGTTTTTATATGCTGCACTGTAGGAGCCATTGTGCTCGGCAAAAGAAATGATCACCGCATCACTTGATGCTAATTTTGACATGAATGCTTTGTCCAATTCGGGATGACCAAGCTCTTCTTCTTTATCCACACTGAACAATGGCAACTCGTAATCATTTAAATCCAGTATCTCGGTTTCTGCATCTATCAGACTGGAAGCATAAGTCACCAATTGCTTATTGATGGATTTTCTACTACTGCTGGCTGCAAAAGCTAACAATTTCATTGTCGACTCACCCGATGTCAAAAAGTGGGTACATCATAGATAACTCAATAAAATAGATAAAGCCATTAAATTGGGATAGACTATTCCATAAATGGAACAGAGAAATATCTCCGCTAACGACTATATTCTATTTGCTGCTATTGTTGAGCAAGGAGGTTTGGCTCGTGCATCAGAACATTTAGGCGTGCCCAAGGCTACTGTTTCTCGCCGTTTGACGAACCTTGAAGCGGCACTTGGGCAGCGGCTGCTCTTGCGTACCACCCGTCGCATCACACTTACCGATTTCGGACAGGAGTTTCTTGATCACTGCCGTCGTATTGCTGAAGAGGTCGCTACCACGCAAGATTTTGTGCGTAGCCAAGATGTACAGCCTCGCGGACGATTGCGTGTCTCCATGCCAAGTGATTATGCCAGGCAACATTTCTCACGTGCCATCGCTACTTTTATTGAAACCTATCCCGAGATACAACTTGATATCGATCTGACTTCAAGGCGCGTTGATCTGATCGGCGAACGTTTTGACCTGGCAATTCGCATGGGTGTGCTGGAAAATGATTCAACATTAGTGGCACGCAAGATTAACGAGCTTGGATTCGGCCTTTATGCTAGTCCCGCTTATCTCGCACTTCATTCAGCACCGAAGCATCCTGATGAGCTGGAGCATCATGCGGCGGTACGTTTACTCTCGGCACGAGGAAGCGCCGTCCCATGGAAATTAATACGTGGAAAGGCTGTTTGGGAAGCGGTTCCGCCTGGGCGTCTTACCCTTAATTCACCTGATATGATTCATCAGCTTTTGTTGGATGGTGCTGGCATCGGGGCGTTGCCGGGTCGCTTTGTGTCAGAAGATGTGCGTCTTAAACGGTTAGTGCGGATATTACCGAAGTGGTGCCTCCCTGCTGTTCCTGCTTGGGCGGTGATGCCCATGCGCCGTTATCTGCCGGTCAAGACACGTGCTTTTCTTGCACATCTTGAACAATTTATGGAGAAAAGTAATTTTGATTTGGTTATCAAATAATGTCGGTCGATAAATTTTATGGCGGCATGAACGTCTTGCAGAAAGATATGGACTGATCAATCCATTGTTACAATAACGAAAAAAGCTATCCGGTAACAGCTGGCTTCAATGCGGATAGTGTTTTACTGGGTTGTCTGCTATATGTGTTAAATCAACCAATGGGAATCAAGCTATGTTGAGTCAACTTACTGTCTTCGAACAGGCGCAGAACACACTTGTTGACCTGAGTATTAAATTTGGGCCAAAGGTCATTATTGCGATCCTCATTATGGTATGCGGTTTTTACGCGGGGCGTTGGGCTGGTTCAGTCTTCCATCGCTGGCTCAGTAAACTCCAGCTAGAACCACCGGTTCGATTGCTATTGGTACGGATTGTACGAATGCTGGTGTTGGGTCTCTTTTTGATCATGGCGTTGCAAAATCTTGGTGTGGAATTGATGCCCCTGATCGCAGGATTGGGTGTGGCCGGAGCCGGTATTGCGCTTGCCATGCAGGGGGTGCTGGGTAATCTGGCTGCGGGACTTACGATAATTTTCACTCAACCATTTCGGGTGGGCGAGTACATTGCCATAGTGGGTGTTGAAGGACAGGTAGAGGGGATTGATCTTTTTTCTACCACGCTGAGCCATGCGGACCGATCGGTGGTAGTAGTACCAAACCGTAAGATTGTCGGCGAAATTTTACATAACTATGGCCATATCCGGCAGCTTGATATGCGGGTAACTGTTGTTCGTTCTGATGATCTTGAGCGAGTTCTTCAGTTAATTTCTGATGTGGTAAGTGAAAATCCGCATGTGTTAAAAGAACCTGCTGCATTCATCGGGGTAATGACACTCACTGATTCATCAATCGGTATCGCGGTTAAGCCGTGGGTGAAGGCTCCTGATTATGCTTCTGTGAGTTCCGAGATCAATCGGGCAATAATCGAAAGAATTCGTGCTGCGGGTGTGGATTATCCGCCTTCCGAACGCAAGATTCGCATCGTTAACGCTTAAGTGCCGAATGCCGATTGGATAAATATTTTTGAGTTTTTCGGCAGAAGTTAAAGTCCTTCTCTTCCACACAGTTAGATTGGTCTGGTGTTATGAGCACCCGATTAGTGCGTTACGTCTTTTGTGATGTATGAGGTTTGTGCATTGAGTCCTCTGTTAAATTCAATATAAAAAATAATATATTGTTTTTACAGTAAAAATAATATTGGCATGAAAGATGCTTTTATCGTGAATGGATATTCATGATTTTGTATTTTGTGTGCAATATTAAAAGGAAACGTTATGTTCAAAACCAGATTACTCATCACGACATTAAGCGCACTATTCACACTTCCTGTGGCAGCAGCAGATGAAACGAACGCACTCTCCTCATTCTTAAAAGACAAAGGTCTTGAAATCGGCGGTTGGATCAATGCCGGATTTACCTATAACGCGAATCATCCGGTTGATAAATTCAACGGTCCGGTTGTTTTCGCTGACCGCGCCAATGAATTGCAATTGAATCAGTTCAATGTATTTATACAACGCGCTGTGGCAACAGAAGGTAAAGAATGGAGTTTCGGAGGACGATTTGACATGATGCTGGGTACCGATGCAATTTTTGCCCAAGCGTACGGTATTCCAGCATTCGACGTTAATTCCGGTTTGCCTTTAAACAGGAACAGCTGGGATTTGAAGTTATGCTGCGGCTCCAGCCGTTTCTACAACATAGCACTACCTCAGGCTTATGTAGAAGCCTACGCTCCCATTGGAAATGGACTGAATCTCAAAATCGGCCATTTTTACTCGCCAACCGGTTATGAAACCGTTCCAGCTCCTGATAACTTCTTCTATACCCGGTCTTACACCTTTAGTAATGGTGAGCCGTTTACGCATACCGGTGTGGTAGGTAATTACGCTGTCAATCAAAATTGGGCATTTATGGGCGGCGCGGTCACCGGCAGTTCAACCGGCGGCTGGGATGGTGGCTGGGATAAGGAATTGGGCATATGGAGCGGTTTGGCCGGTGCGACCTGGACCAGCAATGATAAAAGGAGCTCGATCAATCTCACCGGTACCTATGGTAGAACTTCTTCACGAAGCAATGAACCATGGACTTTTTACAGTTTGGTGATACAACACAAAATCACTCAGGATACGCGTTTTGTTTTGCATCAAACCAGCGGGTATGCGGGTGGAGTCTATACACCCGACGGCCCCAAGGATGTTTCATGGCATGGTCTCGATATGCAGTTATATCATGACCTCAGGGAAGATTTGTCGGTGGGCGTCCGTGCTGAAGTATTTCGTGACAAAGACGGATTCCGTGTCTGTTCGCCAGTCCGGGTTGCACAGGCAGAAAACAGTGTGCACGTCAGCTATGCGGCCAGCTTTCTTGCCACCTGTAGGCCGTCCGATTACTATGATTTCACCATCGGTATGAATTGGAAACCGGCGAAACAATTACATCTGGATTCGCCCCTCATGCAAAAGCTGAATATACGCCCCAATATCCGGTATGACCGGGTGGAAGGTGTTGGTTTGATATATCGGCCTTTTGATAATAGAAAAGAACAGTTGCTCATTTCACTTGATGCAACGCTTCCGTTCTAACTTAGGTCCGGCAAGAGTAATCGCGATTTAAACTTGAATTCCCCCGGGAATTGCCACAATTGATTGCAGGTAAATTGGGATTGTGTTACCGGGGGAGGGATTGGTTATGCCAACTTGTATTCTCTGACGTCGATATTAAATGCGCCGGTTGGTAGGCCGCGCAGAATATGAATTGCCGTTGATGTTTCCTGCTGCCAAAGTAAATCCAGAGTCGTGGGATGCGATACCGGGTTTTTGTTGGAATCCCTGACAATTAGTACGCGTGGTTTTAGTCGGCGCAGCTTGTTTTGACCGATGATGATTGCGACTTCACCGGTTGATAATTCAACTAGGGAGCCAACCGGGAAAATGCCGATTGTTTGGATGAATTGTTCTACTAGAGAGTCCAAGTAATATTCGCCACTCAAGGCACTAATGCTTTTTAGTGCTTCGTGGGCTGATACAGCTTTGGTATGGGAGCGGGTATTGGTTAGTGCTGTAAATGATTGAACGATTGCAGCCATGCGTCCAAAAAGACTGATGTTGTTTCCCGATATTCCGGCAGGGTAGCCGCTGCCGTCTTCCCGTTCGTGGTGTTGAGCGACTCCATCTAAAATGTCGGCGTGCAAATTGGGTGTTTCTTTAAGAATTTCCAAGCCTAACTGCACGTGACTTTTGATTATTTCAAAATCTTCCGGTGTTAACCGGCTTTTCTTTTGCAACAGTTCGCCGGGTAGTTTCATATTCCCAATATCAAGCAATAATCCGGTGATACCCAAGCGTTCGAGCAAGTTTTTAGGTAGGCCCATGTGTCGACCCAGTGCAACCAGATAAACGGATGTTTGGAGCGCATACCCGTAGCGGGCATTGTCCTGTTGACGTAATTGCATGACCAGCATCAGCGCATCGGGATTCCGTGTCATGCTGCCCACTACATCTTGAATTGCATCCTCTACTTTTACAAGTTCAAGTTTTTTGTTGGAGCGAATGTCCTGAACAATCTCATCCAGTGCTTGGCCTGTTAGCATGTAAGCCGCGTCAGCTGGAGCAATTTCATCCGCGACAGGGGTGGCGTCGTTGTATGCGGTTAATGTGACATTGGCTGGTATAAAATTTGGGCGTTTGATATTCGCAATTTGCGCTTCCGGTGTTGCACGGTTTTGATCAGAGGCAGGGAGCGGCTTCTTGGTATCAGACTTGTTTGCCGAGTCTGATTTGAATTTGAACAACCCTTTTAACTTACCGGGTAATGTACTTGGTGGTGCAACTGGTGTGGCTGGTAATTCTGCTTTGATTTGTGTTTCCGGAGTTGCTTGAAGATACTTGCTGATATTTTGTAGCGTGACGCCGGTGGCGATTGGGGGACTTGATTCTGTCTGTGTTTGTACGTTATTTTCGGTTGGTTGAGCCGCACTTGTTTGTACGGTATCTGACTCTTTCGTGACAGGTTCATCTATCGAATGCTTGACTCCAGTTGTTTCTGTTGTTTGATTAACAACGTCAGGAGGACGGGTAACGTTTGCAGGGGGGGGGGTCTTGGAATCATATTTGACCGGTTCCGCTTTCCTTGTGGCGGGCCTTGATGTTTGTAGTCCTCTCGCCGAATTATCCCAATCGACGATAACAAATTCGCAATGCTGCTGTAATTGCTTTATTTGTTGATTATTTTCGATTAAAAATCCTTGTGGTAAAAAGGGCGTCTCAGCCCATGACCGATCAAGGTCAGAGACAAACATGCCGACATTGAGTTTACTGGAAGGAATTTTTATCTTCATGCGACTAAGTGTAACGTACATTCGTTCTGAAAAATACCTCTGTCATCATTCCAAATGACGATCTTTCTCGGGGAGGTATGCTCTTCTTGTATGATTTACCAGATTGTCCGAGCTCAATGTATTGTGTTTTAGTCACGAAGCGTAATTCAGCAACAAAATATAAAATTAATCAAGGTGGTTTGCAATATGAGGTTGGTTGCGGGGTGGCATGCAACTCGTTCAAGTGTATATATTTTTTTGGGCGGAAGCCAATAAAAACCGATAAAAGTAATAAACGAGGCGATAGATGGTGTCTTTTTTTTTGGAGCGTAAGCCCGAGTTTTAAGAAGTGGCAGAGCACGCGTGATAAGTTAAACATTGTCAGCAAGGTATACTGACGTTAAAGTTCTGCACATTCAGAAATAGAGGATCCTCTAAGTATGCAACCGTCCCATGCCGGGATGAAAATTCAGAATAACGGGTGCTCACGTCATGCATCCGACAGATCGAATGTTCAAAAATGACAAGGTGACGCTGGCCCGATCTTGTTGAGGGTCTACGTTGGCGTACCACTGGTCCGGCAAATTCATCGCGAACGGTAATCGGTTTTCGGAAATGTAATACTGGTGCGTCAAAATGTTATCTATTTCAAGGATAGAGTTTGCCCAGGGAATAAGAGAGGATGGTAATGGTAATATTGACTTTGCTTGTGATGCTGGTCGTAATGATTTTACTGGCGTTCTTTCGTTCCTCTATCTGGGGATGGCTGCTGACGATTGCAGTCTTTGGTTTTATTATCGCCATTCAAACTAGGCTTTCTGCCGATCTGTTTCAACTTGCCACTATTACGCTGGTCGTGGTTGCTGCAGTGCTGGGTGTCTCTTATCTGCGTCGCCGGTTGGTGAGTAGCCAAATTCTGAGGATTTTTCGCAAGACGCTTCCACATATTTCACAAACCGAACAGGATGCACTTGATGCGGGTACGATCGGGTGGGATGGTGATCTTTTTAGCGGTGATCCTGATTGGTACAAATTATTGAGTTATTCCCGTCCGACACTTGACGCTGCGGAGCAATCGTTTCTGGATAATGAAACTGAAGTGTTATGCGGCATGCTGGACGACTGGGATATTACTCATGTGCGTCAGGATTTGCCGCCGCAGGTATGGCAATACATCAAGGATAAAGGTTTCTTCGGCATGATTATTCCGGAGGAATACGGCGGGCTGGGATTTTCTGCTCAAGCGCATTCCGCAGTTGTAACCAAACTGGCTTCACGCAGCATTTCTGCATCGGTAACCGTGATGGTACCGAACTCATTGGGCCCGGCAGAGTTGCTTATGCGTTATGGCACGGTGGAGCAAAAAGAGAAATATCTGCGCAAGTTGGCACAGGGTAAAGAGGTTCCCTGCTTTGCGTTGACAGGGCCATTTGCCGGTTCGGATGCGGGATCGATCCCCGATTATGGCATTGCATGCTACGGCGAATTTAACGGGCAGTCTAATGTTCTTGGCATGCGGGTGACGTGGGAAAAACGATACATTACGTTGGCGCCGGTGGCGACACTGATTGGCCTTGCTTTTAAGTTATATGATCCAGATGGTTTGCTGGGCGAACAGATAAAGCTCGGCATTACTCTGGTGCTGATTCCTGTCGATACACCTGGCGTGCAGATCGGACGTCGTCATTTTCCGCTTAACTCGGCGTTTCAGAACGGCCCCATTTCTGGTCGGGATGTGTTCATTCCAATGGAGCATATTATTGGAGGAATGGATTGTATCGGACAGGGCTGGCGCATGCTGATGGAATGCCTGGCGGCGGGGCGGTCAATTTCGTTACCTGCCTGTGCCACCGGCGGCGTGAAACTGGCTGCACGAACTTGTGGCGCATATAGCCGGGTTCGTAAGCAATTCAAGTTGCCTGTTGGAAAATTTGAAGGGGTGGAAGAGGCACTGGCGCGAATTGGCGGTAATGCCTATATGATCGATGCGGCACGTACCCTGACGGCGTCAGCGGTGGATATGGGTGAAAGGCCGTCCGTTATTTCTGCCATTGTTAAATACCATTGCACCGAGCGTGCACGCATGGTTGTCAATGACGCGATGGACGTGCATGGTGGCAAAGGAATTTGTCTCGGGCCGGGTAACTATTTGGGTCGTTCCCACCAGCAAAATCCCATTGCCATTACGGTGGAAGGTGCAAATATTCTGACGCGCAGCTTGTTGATTTTTGGGCAGGGCGCGATTCGTTCTCATCCCTATGTGCTTAAAGAAATACAGGCGGCGCATGATAGTGACCCGCAACGTGCGTTAATAAATTTTGATGCCGCCCTGCTGGGACATATTAGTTTGAGTTTGAGCAATGCAGTACGCGCTTGCCTGTTTGGTATTACCGGGGGGCGCGGCCTTTCGGTGCCGTTGGGTGAAAAAACAAGACGTTATTACGAGCAGTTGACGCGTTATTCGGCTGCATTTGCTTTGGCGGCAGATGTGGCTATGTTGGTTCTGGGGGGAAATCTCAAGCGGTGCGAGAAAATCTCGGCCCGTCTTGGCGATGTGCTGAGCCAACTGTACCTGTGCTCGGCTGCGCTTAAACGTTTTGAAGATGATGGCCGACCTGCCGGAGACTTGCCATTGTTGCATTGGGCGATACAGGATGCGCTGTATAGAATTCAGATAGCGCTGGATGGCGTAATACATAATTTCCCTTGTCGAGTTACTGCATTATTGTTGCGTGTGCTTATTTTTCCCACGGGGAAAAATCTGTCACCCCCATCGGATAAATTGGGGCATCAAGTGGCCGTATTGTTGCAGCAACCGGGAGCCGCGCGCGACCGTCTGACGGCAGGCATGTATTTGCCCGGTGACGAAGAGGATGCAGTTGGCGCACTGGAAGCCGCGTTACTTAGCACGTTACAGTGTGAACCCGCTCTGGCAAAAATGGATGCGGCGCACAAGGCCGGGCAGATCACAGCCATGAACGAGCTGGCAAGTATTGCGGAAGCGCTCCAGCAAGGTCTCATCAATGACGACGAAGCCCGGCTGCTGGAGCGTGATCATGCATTGCAGCGCAAGGTCATCATGGTGGATGATTTTGCACCGGAGCAGCTGGCAGCAAGTTCGGGTACTATTTGAACGACAAGTATTGAACGACAGATGCCTGATGGTGAGGGGGTAAATATGCCGGGAAATTTAGACCACATCATTACGCCGGAACAGGCAGTCACTTTGTATGGATTGTTTGTCGAGCGCGTGAAACGGACGCCCGATGCGGTTGCATACCGTTATTTTGATGCAGGCGAAAATGTCTGGATGACGATGACATGGTCGCAGGCGCGCGATCAAATGGCGCTCTGGCAGGCGGCGCTGATGCGTGAAGGGTTGGTGGCGGGTGACCGTGTCGGCATCATGTTGCGTAACTGCCCGCAATGGGTAATGTTCGATCAGGCGGCGTTATCGCTGGGCCTTGTTGTAGTGCCACTGTATACAGAAGACAGACAGGACAGCGTGGCCTACATCATTAATGATGCGGGTGTTAAGGTTCTACTGTTCGAGAATTTAGAGCAGTGGACCGAATTGCGCGGTGTGTGTGCGCAGCTTCCATCCATACAGCGTCTGATTAGTCTGGATAGGATAAACGGGCATGATGAAGCGCGCCTGTTGTGTGCGGCGGAGTGGCTGCCCGCGCATGCTGTGTTGGCCGGGGAAGATCGATGCGAGCGGGATGCGTTGGCCACGATCATGTATACCTCGGGTACCACGGGTCGCCCCAAGGGGGTGATGCTGTCGCACCGTAATATTTTGTTTGATGCCCATGCGGCAATTCTGACGTGCCCCGTTTCCGGGGCGGATACCATGCTTTCTTTTTTGCCGCTTTCTCATGCTTTCGAGCGGACGGTGGGTTATTACATTTGTGTGATGGCCGGTGTCACCGTTGCCTATGCGCGTTCCGTTCAGTTGTTGTCGGAAGATTTAAGGATTATTCGCCCGACGATTCTGGTTTCTGTTCCGCGAATTTTTGAGCGCATCTATGGGGCGATTCGCGCCAAGCTGGAAGAAGCTACAGCATTACGGCGCAATTTATTTGCGTTGGCGGTCAATGTGGGATGGCGCCGTTTTGAGCACGAACAAGGGCGTGCCGACTGGCACCCGTCCTTGTTGTTATGGCCGGTACTGAATCATCTGGTTGCAAGCAAAGTAATGGCGCGCCTGGGTGGACGGCTTCGTCTGACTTTATGTGGGGGCGCGGCGTTGCAATCGGAAATTTCCCGCATGTTTATTGCGCTGAGCTTGCCTGTTTTGCAGGGTTATGGAATGACCGAAACCAGTCCGGTTGTTTGCGTTAATCGGTTGAATAACAATTTTCCATCCGGTGTCGGCCTTCCTCTTCCGGGTGTGGAAGTGCGCATCAACGAACAGAATGTGTTGATGGTGAGAGGGCAGAATGTGATGCTGGGTTACTGGAACAATGCCGCAGCTACGCATGCCATGATTGATGCGGATGGCTGGCTGAACAGTGGCGATATCGCCTCCATTGGCCAATCGGGACACGTCACCATCACCGGTCACATGAAGGCCATTATCGTGATGTCCAATGGTGAAAAAATTTCTCCCGCAGACATGGAACAGGCTATTTTGCGTGACCGTCTATTCGATCTGGTAATGGTGTATGGTGAAGGGCGTCCTTATTTGACCGCGCTGGCAGTGGTTAATCCGGCGAGTTGGACATCGTTTGCGCAAGAAGCCGGAGTGACACCGGATCTGACAGAATCGTTGCGCCATCCCCGTCTCGAGCAGTTGGTGTTGCAGCGTATCGCCGATCAGATCAAAGAATTTCCGGGTTATGCCAAGGTGCACCGGGTATTGTTGTTGGCCGAGCCGTGGAGTATCAATGATGGGCTGCTAACACCCACCCTGAAGGTGAAACGTAAATCTGTCGTGGAGCGCTTTGCCAAAGAAATTGAAGAGCTTTATCAAGGACACTGAATGCGGGTGAAACAACCTTTGTCACTGTAAGTCTGCAATGCGGATGATGCAACCTGACGAACGAGCGCTTTCTTTAAATAGTATTTTGGGAAATCGGAATATGCCTAAAAATTTCGTAATATGTAGGGTTGCGGTATTGGGCGCAGGGGTGATGGGTGCGCAGATTGCCGCGCATATGGTTAACGCCAATGTGGAAACGCTGCTGTTCGAATTGCCTGCCAAAGAGGGTGATCCCAATGGCAATGTGACCAAAGCGCTGGAAGGTTTGAAGAAGCTTGAACCCGCTCCTCTGGCAGCAGCTGGCAAGCTGGCCTATATTCAACCGGCAAATTATGAACAGCATCTTGAATTGTTGCGCGGCTGTGATTTGGTGATTGAAGCGATTGCCGAGCGCATGGATTGGAAATCGGATCTTTATCGCAAGGTCACCTCGTATCTGGGTGCGGATAGTATTTTTGCCAGCAACACTTCCGGATTGTCCATCAACGAACTGGCTCGGGCGTTTCCTGAGGCGCAGCGTCACCGATTCTGCGGGATTCATTTTTTTAATCCGCCGCGCTACATGCATCTGGTCGAGCTGATTCCCTGTACTGGTACCGATGCTGTGTTGCAGGACAGACTGGAAGAATTTCTGGTCTCCACGCTTGGCAAGGGCGTGGTGCGTGCCAAGGATACGCCCAACTTTATTGCCAACCGCATTGGTGTGTTTTCTCTGCTGGCCACGCTGCATCATGCGCAACGGCTGGAGTTGGCTTTCGATACCGTGGATGCCTTGACCGGCCGTTATTTGGGGCGCCCCAAGAGTGCCACTTTCCGCACGCTGGATGTGGTGGGGTTGGATGTGTTCTCACATGTGGTTGACACCATGCGCAATAATCTTGCGGACGATCCTTGGCATATCCATTTCGCGCTGCCGGATTGGCTGGAGAAATTGATAACGGAGGGCGCGCTGGGACAGAAAATCAAGCGCGGCGTGTACCAGAAAATCGGCAATAAAATTCATGTGTTCGATCTTGCTTTGCAGACTTATCGCCTGTCGGAAGACAAGTTGGATCATACGGTGAAAGATATATTGCGTGAACGCGATTGGGCGAAAAAACTGGCCGCTCTGCGCACTGGCGCGCATCCGCAGGCGCAATTCCTGTGGGCGGTATTCCGGGATTTATTCCATTATTGTGCAGTACATCTGGAAGGTATCGCCAATAATGCGCGCGATCTGGATCTTGCCGTGCGCTGGGGTTTTGGTTGGGATAACGGGCCACTCGAAATCTGGCAGATGGCAGGCTGGCAGAGGGTAGTGGGTTGGCTTAACGAGGATATTGCTGCGGGTAAAACAATGTCGTCGGCTCCTCTGCCGGATTGGGTAATTGATGCAACGCGTCATGAGGTGCATAACGCACAGGGTTCATACTCACCAGCCACTAATCAATATCAGGCACGTTCGACGCTGGCGGTATATCGCCGTCAGGTGTTTCCGGATCGGCTGTCGGGCGAGGTAACGCACTATGGCGAAACGATTTTCGAGACTGATTCGGTACGTATGTGGCACTGCGGAAATGATATCGCCATCCTCAGTTTTAAATCCAAAATGCATATCATCAGCAGCGAATTGCTGGACGATATTTTGCGCGCGCTGGACGAAGCTGAGCAAAATTGGCTTGCACTCATTATTTGGCAGACGGCTCCTCCATTTTCCGCAGGTGCCGATTTGTTGCGGTTGATGCAAGGCGTACAGAAAGTAGGCGAAGAACAATCCGGAGGATTGCTCGGCAAGTTTAAAGGCGCGGTTCAGCGCGTTAAATATACCGTGGCAGGCGGCGGCGGATTAAGTGAAATTGTCAATGCCGCAACCGGCAATGTGCATCGTGTGGAAGATGTAATCATCAAATTCCAGTTGGTGTCGCAGCGCCTGAAATATGCGCGGGTGCCCACGATTGCGGCGATAGACGGCCTTGCGCTGGGTGGCGGTTGTGAAATTTCAATTCACTGTACGCGCATTGTGGCCGTGCTGGAAAGTTATATCGGACTGGTAGAAACCGGTATCGGTCTGCTGCCTGCCGGGGGAGGTTGCAAAGAAATGGCGCAACGCGCGGCGGCGGAAGCAAAAGGGGGCGATATTTTTCCGTTTCTGCGCCGCTATTTTCAGAATATCGCTATGGGTGAAGTATCCAAAAGTGCGGAGCATGCACGCGAAATGGGCTATCTGCGGGCTTCGGATCGCATCGTAATGAATCATTTTGAATTGCTGCATGTGGCTAAACAGGAAGCATTGGCGTTGGTAGCCACGGCTTATCGTCCGCCTCTGGTTCAGCGACAGATTCCGGTAGCGGGCAGGACAGGAGTTGCTTCTCTCAAGGCGGCTATGGTGAATATGCTGGAAGGAGATTTTATCTCGACGCATGATTATGCCATTGGCAGTCGCGTGGCCGAGGTCATGTGCGGGGGGGATGTCGAAGTGGGCAGTATGGTCGATGAGCAATGGCTGCTTGATTTGGAGCGGCGCAATTTCCTGGAGTTGCTGGCGATGGACAAAACGCAGGAACGTATTGAGTACATGTTGAGGCATAGCAAGCCATTGCGGAATTAAAGGCACCTCTAAAAATCCAATTTCGTCACAATACGGCGTTACTCGAAAAAATTATCGCTTACATATGAACAATATGCCGCGCTCAAATTTTTTACTCGTGCCTTGTTTTGCTTAGAAATTTGAATTTTTAAAATGCCCAAAATCCCCCGCAATTTTTTAGTATTTTAGGGCAGAGGCGATCTTCAAAAGGAGTAATTTATGTCTAAACAAATTCAGGAAGCGTACATCGTTGCAGCCACGCGCACCCCGGTGGGCAAAGCACCGCGCGGTATGTTCCGCAATACCCGGCCGGACGATCTGCTGGCGCATGTGCTGAAAAATGTGATGGGGCAATGTCTCTCGCTTGATCCGTCTGCAGTGGGCGATGTCATTGCCGGTTGTGCCATGCCGGAAGCCGAGCAGGGCATGAACGTGGCGCGAATTGCCTTGCTGCTGGCGGGGTTGCCGAATTCTGTACCCGGCATGACGATTAACCGTTTTTGTTCCTCCGGATTGCAGGCAGTGGCGCTCGCGGCAGACCGGATTCGCCTCGGCGAAGCCGATGTAATGATTGCAGCCGGTACTGAAAGTATGAGTATGGTGCCGATGACGGGAAATAAAATTGCGATGAATCCGGCCATGTTTGCGCGCGATGAGAATATCGCCATTGCTTATGGCATGGGGTTGACTGCCGAAAAGGTGGCGGAACGCTGGCAGATAAGCCGTGAAGCACAGGATGCTTTCGCCTGTGAGAGCCATCGCCGTGCCTTGCAGGCTATCGCGAATAATGAATTCAAGGAAGAAATTACGCCCTTTCAAATTTTGAGCCATGTACCGGATTTGTTGCGTCGTGAAGCAAGCGTGCATACCAGTATGGTGGGTCAGGACGAAGGTCCCCGGACAGATACCTCGATGGAAGCGTTGGCTAAACTCAAAGCCGTTTTTGCACAGCATGGCTCGGTGACTGCCGGTAATACATCGCAGATGTCGGATGGGGCGGGCGCGGTATTGCTGGCCAGCGAGGCTGCGCTGAAGCGTTATAACCTGACGCCTATTGGAAAATTTCTCGGTTTTTCTGTGGCTGGCGTACCGCCGGAGATTATGGGTATCGGACCGAAGGAAGCGATTCCGCGTGTGTTGCGGCAAGTCGGTTTGCAATTGGACGACATTGACTGGATCGAGCTGAACGAAGCTTTTGCTGCGCAATCGCTGGCGGTAATAAATGAAGTTGCCCTGAATCCGGCCAAAGTAAACCCGCTGGGCGGGGCGATCGCATTGGGTCATCCATTGGGCGCCACCGGTGCGATTCGCACTGCCACCTTGTTGCATGGGCTGCGCAGGCGCAAACAGAAATACGGCATGGTCACTATGTGTATTGGTACCGGTATGGGCGCAGCCGGAATTTTTGAGGCTTTTTAATGCGGGACGTGATGAAATATTCCGGTCGGGAAAGTGAAATTATTTCGTGAGTATTGAAACTGCCAATAAATTGAACAGTGATTGTCGGTCGTCCATCATGGATCGTGCTGCACTGGAACGCGCTTTGCAGGGGCAAGGTGAGGCTTGGTGTCAGCGTGTTAAAGAGCGTTGCCCCCACCTGTTTGCTGACGTTCCCTTATTTATTTCCGGCAGACAAGTGGAGCAAATGTATGCAGTCATCGCGGCGGTTCAGCGGGTTGTGGTGTTACCCGCATGGCGCGACACCGTGTTGCAACACGCAACTGCTGTTGCACGATATACCCCTCGTGCTAAAGGTGTGTTCTTTGGCTATGATTTTCACGTTAATGCCGAAGGTGTGCATCTCATCGAGATCAATACCAATGCCGGTGGTGCGCTGTTCAACGCGTTGCAATTGCACAGTCAGCGTGACGTTGTGGCGCCGGGAAAACCTGCGGCGATTGATAATCTGGAGCAGGTTTTTCTCGATATGTTTCGTCATGAATGGCGCCTGGAACGAGGCGACGTGCCGTTGCAAATCATCGTCATCGTGGATGAGCAACCGCACGAACAATATTTTTACCCGGAATTTGTACTGGTGCAGCAATTGTTTGAACGGGCGGGTATCGCAGCGCTTGTCGCGGATCCGTCTGAACTGGAAGCCCGAACGGATGGCCTCTATCTACGTGAACATAAGATTGATCTGATTTACAACCGCCTGACTGATTTTTCCCTGCAACAATACGGTGCCATTCGTGCCGCTTACCAAAGTGGCCAGGTGGTACTCACGCCGCACCCCCATGTATATGCGCTATATGCCGACAAACGCAATCTTGTTCTGCTCACTGCACCTGATAACCTGCGTGAAATGGGGGTGGCAGAAGCGACGATTTCCACGTTAAGTGCGGGCATACCGCAAACCAGGTTGGTGGACGAGCAGGATCATGAATATTGGCGGCAGCATCGCAAGCAGTGGTTCTTCAAACCCGCCACTGGTTATGGTGGTAAGGGTACTTATCGTGGTGCCAGTATTACCAACCGGGTGTTTGCCGACATTATGCAGGGAGGCTATATAGCGCAACGCATGGCCTCTCCCGGCGAACGCATGTTGTGTTTGGATGGCGCGGAGCCGGTCGCTCTTAAATCGGATGTGCGCTGCTATGTGTATGACGGCCAAGTGCAGCTTATCGCCGCACGGCTGTACCAGGGGCAAACCACTAATTTCCGCACGGTTGGTGGCGGTTTTGCGCCGGTTCGTATCGTCGATTAGAATGTGCGCATGACACTTTACGCCTTTATCGCAGTTGGTTTGGGGGCAGCCATCGGTTCATGGCTGCGCTGGGGGCTCAGTGTGTGGCTTAACGCCACGTTGCCGGAATTGGCGCTGGGCACGCTGTCTGCAAACCTGGTCGGAGGCTATCTTATTGGCCTTGCCGTGGCTTTTTTCATACAGCAACCGGAGCTGTCACCCGAATGGCGTTTGTTCATCATCACCGGCTTTCTCGGTGGACTAACGACTTTTTCAACCTTCTCTGCCGAAACCGTCACCTTGCTGGCTCGCGGGCAATATGCCTGGGGTGTAGCAACGATAGTCACCCATCTGGGCGGTTCATTGTTGATGACCGTGCTGGGTATGCAGACCTTCAAGTGGTTGCATCAATAGGAAAGCAATCTGGCGTCTGTATACATTTTGTGCGGTTATCTCAAAGAGTCCACTAAACCATTTCTCGCTGGCGACAGCGTTTTCCCCTTTACCAAAGGGGGATATGGGGATTGGACACGAGTTTTGAAGGCTGGCCGCAGGTCGAATCCGCTTTGAATTACCATTTGTCAGACTTTCCGCCCCGCTAATCGGTTGGAGGTGGAAATTCGCGATTTGAGTCCGTTACTATGCGTACCCAAAGTGAGGATAAGCATGAAAACCCAAAAAGGATTCAGTCTGATTGAGTTGTTAGTTGCCGTGGTGATAATAGGCATAATTACCGCGATCGCCATACCGAACTATCAAAATTACGTCGTTAAAGGCAATCGAGCTGCTGCACAATCGTACATGATGGATTTGGCAAATCGCGAGAAGCAGTATTTGCTGGATGCTCGGGTATACACTGCCAATCCTACTGCTGACCTAGGGGTGACACCTCCTGCCGATGTCAGCAAACATTACACCGTTACAGTAACTGTGGGTACAGCCCCGCCGAGTTTCACCATTACTGCCACCCCGACTAGCGGTCAGCAGACCAGTGATGGCTCCCTGACGTTGGGGAGTGATGGCACCAAGACTCCCGCCGACAAGTGGTAAAAAATCAATGAAAGCACTTCGTCCAATTGAATCCGGTTTTACGCTCGTCGAATTATTGGTGGTGATAGTGATATTGGGTATTCTGGCTTCTCTGGGAGCGGGTGGGTTTCAGTCACTTATCCAAAGTCAACGGGCGAAGAGTGCGAGCTTTGAGTTATTTGCCAGTCTCAGCTTGGCAAGAAGTGAAGCGATTAAACGCAATACTTCCGTTACGTTGACACCAACGGATGCGACCAATTGGGGTAAAGGCTGGACAATCACGTCATCAACTGGAACGACTATTAAATCACAATCAGAATTGAAGATAGTCGTCATATCTCAAGGCCCGGCCAGCGTGATTTATAACTCAAACGGTAGAACAACGGTTGCCGCTCCTTTTTTAATTGATGTTTCAACAACTGCGACTGGAAATGCTCGTTGCATCAAGATTGAGCTAAGCGGGATGCCGCGTAGTTACAAGCCGGTGAATGGAGTATGTTGATGACATACCGTCAAAAAAATATTGGCTTCAGCCTGGTTGAGGTGCTGGTCACTATCGTGATTCTGATGATCGGATTGCTGGGGTTGGCTGGCTTACAGGGCAGGGCATTAACATCACAAATGGAATCCTACCAACGTTCTCAAGCATTGGTTTTGCTGAAAGACATTGAAAACCGTATCAGTGCCAATCGTAAAAATGCCGCAAGTTATATAACAACAACCTCGTTAGGTGTGGGGGTTACATGTCCTGTATCGACGAATCCAGCTGACATAGTGGCTAAAGATAAGGAAGAATGGTGTAACGCCCTTCAGGGTGCTGCTGAAGGGCAAAGCGGGGTTTCGTCAACCGGCGCGATGATAGGTGCTCGCGGTTGTGTTTATCAAATTATGGCACCGGTAAGTGGCGTGGCTGCGGAATATCTGGCCGTAGTTTCATGGCAAGGATTGAATAGCACGAAAGCCCCTGATTCTTCTACCGCTACTTCTGCCGGGAGCTGCGGAAAAAATTCTTATGGCAGCGAGTCCTTGCACCGAGTAGTCGCGCTGCCCATCTCCATAGCAGATCTGAATTGATATGAACTATTCTGCCTATACGCACATGATTACCAATCGGACATCACAGCGAGGTTTGTCGCTGGTCGAGCTGATGATTTCCATTACTATCGGTTTGTTGATTCTTTCGGCACTGGCCACTTTATTCGTTAATCAAAGCAGAACCCGTACGGAGTTGGATAAGTCCAATCGCCTGATAGATAACGGTCGTTATGCCATGGAGGTTTTATCCGAGAATTTGCAACTTGCCGGTTTTTACGGGGAGGGTGAACTGACTGTGACTCCGACTATACTGGACCCCTGCACCTCTGATCTCAGTACTCCAAACCTCAGTGACTTAAGGAGTGCGGTAGGTTTGCATGTGCTTGGCTATGATGCTGCGAACGTGAGTGCAACGCCAGGCAGTCCGCCTTGCGGATTGGCTGCTGCAAATTTGAAAGCAGGCAGCGATATTTTGGTGTTACGCCGCGCAGACACGACGGCAGTTGCGGCTGCTTCGGCAGTTAACGGGATGCATTACATCCAGCTTTCTAGTTGCGATAGTACTGCTGAACCTGCCTCATTCGTTATTGATACTACTCCGGCGAATTACGTCTTGCATCAACGTGATTGTGTTTCTATGGCGAATGTGCGGCGCTTCTTAGTGCAGGCCTATTTTATTTCTCCCAACAATACCTCGGGTGACGGTATACCCACGCTGAAAGTCAGAGAGCTTGATCCAACAGGGGTATTCGTTACTACACCCCTAGTCGAGGGCATTGAATACTTGCAGGTTGAGTACGGTGTTGATAGCGATAATGATGGGGCGGCAAATAGTTACGTGACTACCTGTGCTGATGCAACGTGCTGGTCCAATGTGGTCTCGGTAAAACTGAACATTGTTGCTAGAAACATCGAAACAACTACCGGTTACACCAATAGCAGCACATATACACTTGGAGCCGGGACATTTGGCCCCTTTAATGATCATTATAAACGTCGTGTATACACCCAGATTGTTCGCTTGGTTAACCCATCCGGCCGGAGGGAGACACCATGAACGTGATGAATAAACAGCGGGGTAGTACCTTATTGGTTGCGTTGGTTATGTTGATGTTGTTGACACTGATAGCATTTGCCGCAATGAATGCGAGTACTACCAGTATTCAGGTCGTGGGTAATGCTCAGTTCCGCGAAGAAGCCGGTGCGGCTGCGCAGAAGGCGATTGAAGGGGTTATCAGCAATAATTTTACTGCCAATCCCGTTGCGTCCTCTGCTGTGGTTAACGTGGGTGGTACCAACTATGTTGCAAACGTTGCCGTGCCAACATGTAAAAGTTCTTTGCCGATAACCAATGCCCAGTTGGATGCGGCTAACCCGGATGATGCTGTCTGTCTGGGTAGCGGTGCAGCGCAGAACTCAGGTGTTATGGGTGCATCGGGTACTGTGTCTACAGCACAGTCCTGGTGTTATAAACAGATGTGGGAAGTTAATGCCACTGTAGCCGATGGCGATACCGGGGCACAGGCAAACGTGCATCAGGGTGTGTCTCTGCGCGTACCGGCAGGAACGGGCTGTACCTGAATTATTTTTTAATTGGATTAATGAATAAGGTGCCTGTGTGCAACCTGGAGGTGTCACTATGAAATCCGCACGACTTGGTTTATTTGGATTGTTTGTTACCCTGATGAGCATTTCCGCTGTCAGCAAAGCGGAAGATGTTGACATTTACAGCGGTCTTGGTGGTGCGGCCGGGAAACCCAATGTGCTGATTGTTTTTGATAATGCCGCCAATTTCTCCTCCAACGCCGATGGTTCAACTTGTATTATTGATGGTGTGGCTACCGCGCTTAGTGGCACGGTGGGCGGTATAGAGCAGTGCGCCTTTTATAATGTGATAAATGCTTTGCCAACTGATTCCAGTGGAAATGCATTGATTAATATTGGCATGATGGTCTATAACGCCAATAATATCAGAGACATCAACGAAGCAAATTGTGGCGGGAGCAATGGCGGCTGCTTGGTTCAACCATTGATTCCCATGGATGCCTCTCACAAAGCCCCATTGTTGGCTTGGATTAAAACTTGGAAAACATCAGGCGGAGCGGGGGCTGGATATATCAAATCAGCTGGCGAGGCGACAGCGGCAACCATGCAGGAGGCGTGGGCCTATTATGCCGGTAGTACGGGGCTATCCGGGCGCTCTTATTCGGGTATTAAACCGGCAGCTGGTTGCCAGCAGAATTTCGTTATTTTTATTGGTAATTCATTTAGTTCTGCCGGATCTCCGGGAGATGGAGGTTCTGTTAGCCCTGCATCCGCGCTTGCCGGTGCGCCCGGGGTTACTACGGCGCAGCAGGCGATCATCACCACTACTCATGCCACGTCATGCGGGACATACACTTTCCCTACCAGTGCACACGAAAGTAAAGGATTCTACGCGGACGAATGGGCGCGCTATATGCGTCAAGCAGATATTTACAGCACCATAGAGGGTTCCCAAAAAATCACCACCTACACGATTGGGCTGCTCGGGTCTAGTTGTCAAGCAGAATATGCCGCAACCTTGACCAGTATGGCGAATGTCGGCGGTGGAAAGTATTTTGCTACTACCGATTACACCAGTATTACCCAAGCACTTCTGAAAATTCTCAATGAAGTACAGGCAGTCAATAGCGTGTTCTCATCATCCAGTTTGCCCGTCAGTGTGAATGCACAAGGTACTTATCTTAACCAGATTTATATGGGGATGTTCCGGCCGGATATGAGCGGTTTCCCAAGATGGCTTGGAAATTTAAAACAGTATCAGTTCAAATATGACGTAGCTACTGATACTTTGTCGTTAGCTGATAAAAATGGAGATGGTGCTATCAGTTCTGCCGGTACCGGATTTATTTCTCCTAATGCCGTAAGTTTCTGGACAACAAAGAATACAGCGGTGGAGCCTGATCTGGGTGGTGGGTTCTGGAGAAATTTGCCATTACCGAATGGCGCGGGTGCGGGGTATGACTCACCTGACGGCGAATTGGTGGAAAAGGGCGGTGCAGCGCAGGTAATGCGTCTGGCCAATCTGATCAGTAATTATACTACTGCTCCTGCTACTTCCACCAATCCAAGAAAACTATATACCTACTGCCCCAGTGGGTCGTGTAACGCGCAATTATCTAATTCAGTAAACACGTTTGACAGCACAAATACGCTTATTACCGATACGATGTTGGGGACTGGGTCAAGAACCATTACGTCCATCACCAGTGCAGCTACTGTGACAGCTACGAGTGCTGTGGCCGGGGCGACGGTTGCCGCAGTAAATGTTTCCATTAGTGGTTTTTCCAAGAGTGGCACCACCGTCACGGCTACGGTTTCAGTCGCAGATCTTGCCCATATTTCTGTCGGGGCTTCTATAACAATCAGCACCGGTGCGTCAAAGTATGATTGTTCCCCATGCACGGTTACAGGTACTGGTACAACCACATTCACCTATACTAAATCGGGTGGAAGTGGAACGCCGTCTGTACCCTATATTGCAACCGTGGCATCTACCTCTACCACGTCTACAAGTGTGGAAATCAGCAAGGTGGCGCATGGTATGGCACTTGGTCAGAAGGTGACATTTTCAAGTTGTTCCGTATTGACGGGGTTGAACAACCAGGTTGTGAATATTACTGCCGCCACTGCTGATACTTTTACGATTAGTGCACCTACCGCTATGTCTGGAACAGACACGGCATGCCAATATACATCTAATACGGCAACTGCCACTTCAGTCGGACATGGTTTTTCCAGTGGTGAAGTGGTGACTATCGCTAGTGCGTCCCCCAGTGGGTATAACGGATCCTGGACAATTACTGTTACGGGTGCCGATACCTTTACTTATCAATATACTGTAGCTGCTCCATTGTCCAATTTCAGTGGATCAGCAACTGCAACGTCCAGCACTACTACCAGAACTAATTTAACCCGATGGGTGCGTGGTTTTGATAACTATGGTGATGAGCTCAGTCCTGATACCACATATACCACAATCAATATTCGCCCTTCCGTTCATGGTGATGTATTGCACTCGCGCCCGACGGTCATCAATTATGGTGGTACTACCGGCGTGGTAGTTTATTACGGTGCTAACGATGGTGTATTCCGAGCCGTCAATGGCAATCAAACTAATCCAACCGGCAGCACATTGACAGATCCCGGTAGTGAATTGTGGGGTTTTATTCCGAGTGAATTTTACGATAAGCTCAGGCGATTACATGACAACAGCCCGGTATTAAAGTTACCTACTACACCTTCCGGTATTATTCCAATGCCGAAGACCAAGGATTATTTCGTGGACGGTTCGACCGGGGTTTACCAATTATTAAACTCAGACGGTACAACTCATACTGCTTACCTATATCTTGCTATGCGTCGGGGGGGGAGGCTTCTCTATGCTTTGGATGTCTCTACACCAACCAATCCGCAGTACTTGTGGAAAATAAGCAACCCGGATTCTTCGAGTGATTTCGCGGAACTTGGGCAAACCTGGTCGCAACCGAAAGTAGCCAACGTTAAGGGGTATGCTAATCCAGTGCTAATTTTTGGGGCAGGATACGATACAGCAGAGGATAGCGAGCCGCCTACAGCTGATACGATGGGTCGGGGCATATTTATTGTGGATGCGATTACTGGTGCTATGGTATGGCGTGCCACGCATGGTGCCTCCAGTGCGTGTAGTGGTAATGCAACACGAGCGACATGTACGGTATCTGGGATGGATTACAGTATTCCTGCGGATATTACATTGGTGGATCGTGATAACGATGGAAAAATAGATCGATTGTATGCTGTAGACGTTGGGGGAAATGTGTGGCGGGTGGATCTCCAGCCCACAGTATCGGGTTATACGCCAGATCATTGGCAAGTGCATAAAGTAGCTGCTTTGGGTTGTTCTTCCGGAACGTGTACAACCGGCACTCCCCGTAAATTCTTTTATCCGGCAGATGTTGTGCCCACCGCTTTGTATGACGCAATACTGGTTGGTTCCGGTGATCGTGAGCATCCACTCTATTCCAATGGATCTTACAATGTTAGCAATCGGTTTTATATGTTGAGAGATACCAAAATCGGTAATGATGGAAGTGGTCAGAGTACGATTGTTCATTCCAATTTGTTTGATGCGACCAGTACGGCTTATACCTATAACGGCAGCGATAGGGGTTTTTATATCATTTTGGGTACGGGGGAGAAAGTAGTCAATGCGCCGACTACAGTGGCGGGTTATACCTATTTCGGCACTAATCAACCTACGGCACCGAGTGCGAATTCATGTACAGCTAATTTGGGAATTGCGAGAGGATATAGTATTCAACCACTGACTGGGATTTATACATCCTCTGAATTCGAGGGAGGGGGATTGCCGCCTTCTCCAGTCTCCGGTTTGGTAAATGTTATCGTGATGGTTAATGGAGTGCCAACGACAAAGCTTGTCCCTTTCATGATAGGGGGCGGTGGTGGCAGTGGTTCGGACAGTTCATCTTCGCTTGGTGGAAAAAAACCAACAATCAATGTTAAAACGAGCCGCCATAGAGCCTACTGGTACAAGAATTAGGTGCTATACGTTGAATTTATCAGTTCGCGCTGAGTATTGTTGAACGTACGTCTTGTAAATTAATAGGTTGCAAATGGCTTGTTCAACCTAAACGGTTGAGAATTGCTCAGTATGGTCTTAGTTTGATGTGGCTTTAATGTGCGAACTCAAAAAGAGGCGGTTAAAATTTTCTGTTGTAGTTTGCCCTACTTCTGTTAGAGAAATGCCACGTAATTTGGCGATCTCTTCCGCGACGTGTTTGACATAGGAGGGTTGGTTGAGTTTGCCGCGATATGGCACCGGGGCGAGGTAGGGCGAATCAGTTTCAATCAATAAGCGTTCTAGCGGAATACGCCGCGCTACTTCTTTTAGCGATATAGCATTTTTGAAAGTAACGATGCCGGAAAAAGATATGTAAAAGTTCATTTCGATTGCCGCTTCGGCAACTTCGAGGCTTTCGGTAAAACAGTGCATGACGCCGCCAATGTCGGCAGCGTTTTCTTCAGCCATCAGCCGCAGGGTGTCTAGTGCCGCCTCACGGGTATGAATAATGAGCGGTTTGCGGCATTCGAGTGCAGCTCGGATATGGGTGCGGAAACGTGCTCGCTGCCATTCCAGATCACCTTTTAAACGAAAATAATCGAGCCCGGTTTCCCCGATAGCAATGATTTTGGGGTGTTGCGCCAACTGAACCAGCTGCGCCTGCGTTGGTTCGGTCGTTAATTCGTAGTCCGGGTGCACGCCAACAGAAGCATAGATGTGTTCATATTGTTCTGCGAGTAATTGTACCTGAGGAAAATCTTCCAAATTGACCGAGACGCATAGCGCGTGAGTAATTTCGTTCTGGCGCATGTTTGCCAGAACTTCATCAAAAATTTTGCTTAGTTCCGGGAAATTGATATGGCAGTGCGAGTCTATAAACATGGTGTGTGCTTAGGCAGTGGAATTATGGTGTGATTGCATAACAAATGAGGGGGGCATCGGAAGATTGTCTGCTGTTATCTATCGGTTCCCAACATCATGTGCCGGTAGGATAACAGTAGAGATTCAAATAATAACTTTGGATTTAGCGGGTGTAACGCCTCACGTTTTGCGGTAGTTAATTCTTTTTGGTAACGCAGTAAATCGAATATGGCGATGGTGGTTGATAAATTTTTTATTGACTCAATAAGATGTGCGTTATACCTAACCTTTCCGGTGAATTTTTCACTGCACAGATCGTAACACCATTGCTGCAACCAATGGATGACATGAAGCGGTTCTGTGCGTTGCAACTGTTCGGCTAAAGCAAATACATCGAATTTGGCGGGCTGCCTGATTTCCTGCAAAAAATGGTTGTATTTTTCGTTTTCCGTGGCTTCATCAGCCAGACGTGCGGCTAGTAGCGGGGCAAATCCTGCCCGTGCCAATACCGCTTCCGGATGGTCGTATTTTTGCTGTTGCAGCCAAGCCGTGCTGGCTTCAAGTGATGGCATCGGCGCTGCGAGTGTCAGGCAACGGCTGACGATGGTGGGCAGCAGTTGTTGCGGTTTATGGCTGACCAGAATAATTAATACCCGGTCGGGGGGCTCTTCCAGCGTTTTGAGTAACGCATTGGCTGCATTGGTATTCATTGCTTCTGCCGGATTAATCAGTACCACGCGATAGCCACCCTGATGCGTGGACATGTTGATGAAATTTGCGAGAGAGCGTACTTGAGGGACAGAAATTTCTTTGCTGGGTTTTGTTCCTTTTTTTTGCTGTTTGTCCAATGCTTCTTCGGCGATTCCCTTTGCCCAGTTTTTCAATACTGAAGATGTTTGGGTATCGCCGGATTCCTGCATTTCGACTGAATGCGCGCCCGATAGCAGCAAACGAAAATCCGGGTGGGTGCCTTGTTCAAACCAGTGGCAGGATGCACAGTCCCGGCATGCCAATGTTCCGCCCGCAGAGTTTTGGCACAGCAAAGAGCGGGCGAGGTTCATGGCGAAATCCAGCTTGCCTATTCCTTGCGGCCCTTTCAATAAAATTGCGTGCGGCAAGCGTGCCCGCAATTCGATCCAGCGTTGCCAAAGCTCATTTTGCCATGCGTACAATTCATTCATTGCCGGATTATATTATTTAGGAATAAGAGGAGTAAGTTGAATTTTAATTCTGTGGAGAATTAGTGTGGCGGTGAATAAATCAGATCGCGTTGAGCCTGTCGAACCGCACGCCCTGTAACTTAATTAGTTGCAAATGGCTTCGGCAGGCTTAGTTTGAACAGATGATCCACGCCAAACTGAGGATTGCGTTTGATATTGAATTCAGACTGGCGAATTTTCGGGCATGTTATTGCCCTTTATAGCGCACGGAATCGGCGACCTGCATTACCGTGCGCGGGGGGACTTCGCCAACTACGGTCACCAAATAATCCCCCTTCATTTTACGGTAAATGTGGACTGCTCCCCGATTGGATAGCCCCAATTTTTTCCCGAAATTATTTCCCAGTGATTCTATGAAGACCGAGATACCGGCCAATCCGTCGGAAAAGACATAATGGATTACGTCTGTTTTGTTGTTATGGAATTGGCGACGCATCTCCATGATTTTTTTGAAGCCGGGTGGAACAGCAACGACCCTCCAGTCACTTATGCTTGCTTGACCGCCGGTTTCGGAAGGCGAGGGAAATTGTGCCGGTTGTTCCGTAACGACGGATTGATCCGGTGATATTGAGGTTCGTTCAATGTCGCCGCCGATCGTTATGTGTATAAAGGCGTATTGCTCTACCGGTTGTTTATGTTCATTTAAAACGACTGCTTTTAATAGCAGGCCGGAATCTTTATGTGCCCACATTTTATGGGCGTAGCGCAAGGTGTCTTTGGGCTGAAAGACGATGGTTTGAGTGTCAAAACCAGCAATTCGCGCCTGTTCGGCGGTATAGATCACGTAATTTTCACTCAGCGCGGATAGTTGTTCCGGTAACAGAGCAGGGAAATTGTTGCCGTTATATTGCCGTTCCACCTGCGTGGCCTTGCGGTCACCCCAAGACCACCAGGTTTCATTGTTATTGCGGACAAACTCGCGACGCGGGCCGTCCAGATATTCAAGTTTATCATGGCGTCCTTTCTGGTCGGAAATATGGGTAATACGCGCGGTTTCCATGTGGCCGTTATACTGGTAGACAAAAGTTCCGCTGTAATTCGTTTGGTGTGTGGCAAAAGCAATAATTTGCGGCCAATCCATGTTTGCCTGATTGTCAGCGCTGGCGAATGCCGGGACAGCGGCACAAAAGAAAACCATGATGAGCGCAAATCGAATCGTCATGGCTGTTTATCCTCTGGTTGGTGGGCAACTGTGTGAACATAGGAAGTCATGCCATATACGCCGGTTCCGGGTGAAAATTCCTGATGGGCTATCAAGTAATCGTCTAAACCGCTTGCGGGCAGGTTGGTTGAATGCGCAACATTTGATTGTTGCAGGGCGATGGGCGGGGCCACTTCAGAGCCGATTTGCATCGATAACCACGCAACTACTGCCAATCCCATAACCGAAGCAACGGCAGAAAGCGCGAACCATTGGGTGTTATGGTTGGCACGGTTGCGCGGCGCGAAAATGGTAGGTTCGGCTTGTAGACGCTCGCGCATGGCAGGGCTGATATTGATATGGACATGGTCAGATTGGCGCAATATATCGCCAATCAGATGATAGGTTTGCCATTCATCGTGGTTGTCGGGGTGCTGGTTCAGTTTGTTGAGAATGGCTTCCGCATCCTCATCGAACAACTCTCCATCCATTAATGTTGAAATTTCCTGTTTCATGTTTACCACCTTTTATCAGTACTTGTTCCCAGCAATGGCCGCAGATTTGCTGCAATCGCTTCACGCGCCCGAAAAATACGGGAACGCACGGTGCCGACCGGGCAATTCATCACCGCTGCGATTTCTTCATAACTTAACTCTTCGATTTCACGCAATGTAAGTGCGGTGCGCAGATCGTAAGGCAACTCTTGTAGCGATGAGTTCACTACGTCAATCACTTGTTTGCTCATTAATTCATTTTCAGGTGTGCTAACTTCATGCAAAAGTGCCGCGTCTTCAAAGTCTTCTGATTCTTCAGCATCGAATATGGAGGTGGTTGGCGTTCGTTTCTTGAGTTTTTGCAGATGGTTTTTCGCGGTATTAATGCCAATGCGATACAGCCATGTGTAGAACGCACTTTCTCCACGAAATGATGGTAAGGCGCGATAAGCCTTGATAAAAGCTTCCTGGGTTACGTCCTCGACTTCGGCTGTATCGCGCACGAAAAGTGAGATTAAACGTGCTAGTCGACGCTGGTATTTGGCAACCAGCAATTCGAAGGCGTGCTTGTTTCCGCGCTGTGCGCGGTCAACTAGCTGCTGATCGACTTCTCTTTCGCTCACTTGGTTACCTTGCAGTTTGTCATGCCTCGTTGGAGGCGGCCCGATAATGTGTTCTGGTAAGCTCGATAAAGATTATTTTTGTGGTCATTTTTTGCAGCGTTTATTGTAAAAGCAGATGACCGAGTTTTCTATTATATCCACCAATAATGTGAAGTTGACGAACAACTTTGATCATGCATTGAGACGTTTAGAATTCCTTAGTGTTCAAGCTGTCGAAAAAATTCAATTTTGATGACGGTTATTTAATTAATTGATGCGAGAATAGTTTTTGCACACCGTGTGCCGCTTATGACAGCACCTTCCAATGTAGCCGGATAATCGCCTGCCGTGTAATCGCCTGCCAGCAGTAGATTAGCCAGTTGTGTCGTTTGGTGCGGGCGTGGCAGATTGGTTTCACAGGAAAAGGTGGCGCGTTTCTCGGCAATAACTTTGTGCCATAAGTGGGTTTCCATGATGCCCAGTTGTTCGCGTAGTTCTTGCACCACTTTTTGCGCCAGTAGTTCATGTGTTAAATCCTGATGGCTCCCTTGTGCGCTAATGACAGCGGCGATGAGGCCGTGTTGCCCGGCAATCTGCCCTTTATCAAATAGCCATTGGGCAAAACAGCGGTCCAAACCCAGCATCGGGTGAGGCAAGCATACCGATTCGGGGTATTGCAGATATACGGTGTAGATAGGTTGATGCGGGATGGCCGCAATTTGTTCAGCCAGTAATGCGAGTTGCGGTACGTTACGGAATAGTCGCATGGCTGAAGTGGGCGGGGTGGCGCAAATGATATGGCTGAATAGGTTGGGATGCGCGGTGGTTGTTGCAGTTGGACGGGTCAGTAATTCAATTTTATCAGCGTGTGGAACGATGGCCTCTACGCTACAAGAGGTGAGCACTGTTCCATTGCGTTGTTTGATATATTTGGCTGCCCGAGCAGGAAATAGTTCGGTGAAATTCAAGCGCGGTAACAGCATGTCGCTATCGCTACGCAAACCATTCAGGCTGTCACGCAATACATGTAGTAACACTTGTGCCGAGGCAATGTGTATCGACGTGTTGAGTGCGGCAATGCAGAGCGGCTCCCATAATAATCGGATTGCTTCGTCACCTTGTCCATGTGCACGTAATAATTCCAAGACATTAACATCGTGTGGCAAGGTGAAATTCATGCGGTTTAGTGCCAGCATAAAACGTGCGGCGCGCAGGCGTTCGCCGAATGACAGCCCTTTTGCGCTGAGCAGTCCGGCCAGAAGCTGGAGTGGAGCGGGCAGGCGTGGTGCTTTTAATTCAAAGTGATTGTGTAATATGAGTTGTAGCGGCAAACGCAGGAAGTCGTGCTCGATGTTGCCGCCGACTTGTTCAATAAGCTGGAGTGCATGGTGGTAACAGCCGAGCAGGATATGCTGGCCGTTATCGAGTTGAACATCATTATGTAGCACACCGCGCGCGCGACCACCGAGTTGTCTGGCGCTTTCAAATACCGTCACTGGAATATCTGCGGCGGCGAGCGTAACGGCTGCGGCCATGCCAGCGTAGCCGCCGCCAATAATGGCGACATGGTAATTTTCGGGATTGCTCATGTATCCAATTTGTTGTTCTTATTTATTTGATCGAGATGCGGGGCGTTCCGTTGCAATTTGATTTAGATACGGATACTTTTTCAAGCAAGCATGGTGATCCGGCAAACTGCCATGCGTTTAATTTTTTACCCATGTTTTCCATGCTAGCCAAAGTTTGCGTAACGGGGTGAGTGAGATACGCTCTTTTAGTACATGACAGCCGCTGGCATTGATTTCTTCCAGGGTGGCTCGATAAATTGCCGCCATGATAAGGCCGGTGCGTTGTGCTTTGCGATCCTTGGCGGGCAGTTGCCCGAGAGCTCGTTCATAATAGCGCTGGGCGCGGTCTATTTGAAATTGCATGAGTTTTTGGAAATTTTTACTTTCCTTGTTATCAAGAATATCGTTTACATGCACACTAAAAAGTGCCAATTCACTGAGTGGTAAATAAATGCGTCCGCGCCGGGCATCTTCGCCCACGTCGCGAATGATATTGGTCAGTTGGAAAGCGAGGCCAAGATCGTGCGCATATTTGAGCGTATTGCGGTCGGTATAGCCAAAAATTTCTGCAGCGAGTAACCCCACTACCGAGGCGACACGATAACAATACACCTGCAGGGCTTCAAAATCGGCGTACTGATGTTGCTGCAAATCCATTTCCATCCCGTCGATGATTGCGTGGAAATGTTCTTGTGGCAGTTTGTATTGCTTTACGAGGGGAACCAACGCCCGTGTGACCGGATGCTGCGGGGTTCCGGTGTAAACGGCGGTCACTTCGGAGCGCCACCAAGACAGCATGGTGCGCGCCACGTTTTCATCCGAATTTTCGTCCACAACATCGTCTACCTCACGGCAAAAAGCATACAGTGCCGTGATAGCGCGACGTTTGTCAGGCGGTAAAAACATGAAGCTGTAGTAAAAACTTGAGCCGCTTTTAGCCGCTCTGTCTTTGCAATATTGATCCGGAGTCATCTTATTGGGCAATCAACGGTAACAGGCAGGATTATCTATTTAAAAATTGAATGGTGCGCTTTTGCCCAGCATGATAACCCAGTCGAATGGGCGTAACACAGGGCGTCGGTGGAACATATCAAACTGAACGGTTTCAAGTTTGTCGAGAATACGGTTGCCCCCCGCGATAATAAGCCTCATTTCAATGCTGATACGGCCGGTAAGAACACTACCGAGGGGCGCGCCGCTACGCATCATGTCGCGTGTGCGCTGAATCTGAAACTGCATGAGTTGTTGCCATTCCTTATCCGCGCGGCATTGCGCGATATGTTCTTCAGTGACGCCGAAATGCGTCATTTCGTCCTGCGGTAAATAAATACGGCCAATTGCATAATCTTTTGCAATGTCTTGCCAGAAATTGATGAGTTGCAGGCTGGTGCAGATGGCATCAGAATATTTCAGGTTTGGAGGGGTGGCTTCTTCGTATAGATGCAGCAGTAATCGGCCAACCGGGTTGGCGGAGCGGCGGCAGTAATTCAGTACTTCGTCGAAATTGGCGTAACGTTTTTTGAACACATCCTGCGAAAAAGCATCTAGTAGATCGTGGAATAACTGTAACGGCAATTGATATTGCGCAACGATGTCCGCCAGATCACGGAATAAAGGTGTTAGCGGTATTTCATTGGCTGCGATGCGCTTAAGTTCATCACGAAAGCCGTCAAGTGCCGAAAAGCGTTCTTCATTTTGGAGGTTGCCTTCGTCGGCGAAATCGTCAGCTTGCCGCGCAAAATTGTAGATTATTTCTACTGCCCGCCGTAAGCGTTTGGGCAGAAGTATGGAGGCAACCGGAAAGTTTTCGTAGTGATCGACGGACATTTTTAAACCAGCTTTGATCGGTATTTTTAGCGTTGGGGAGCCAGCGGCACAATAATCCGCGAGAGTGACTATTGCGCGGTTATGTTCTTATTGATCAAACGCATGCGGTGGGCTATTCGGGGTGTGGAGGTTGATGATGTAACCGGGCTTTGATTAGTCCGATGTCGGATAGTGATAAAAAACAGTATTCAGATACCTTGCAACATCTTCAATGTCTGCATTGTTCCATTCAAGCGCGGAAATTCCCTGCCAGCGTTGTATTTCGGATTTTAGGCTTGTCCAGTCGGTAACGAGTTTTTTCTCCCGCCAGTGTATTTGGGTGTTGTGGCAGGCAATACAGTGTGTTGAGTACAACAACTCACCGCGTGAGGCAGTGTGAATTAGTTGTGTTTCTGCATTGGCATAAATTCCGAAAAAAATAAACGGCACGGCGAGTATCAATCTTCGAAACATATCGATTTTCCAGTAAAAGTGGTTGCGCTGAAGTATATACCGTGAAATCAAGCTTTGTCATATTCGCCAAAGGGTTTATGGAAATTCTATGATCAGGTGTTTCGCCAGCCATTGAGTGGGGCGAGATAGGTTGTCGGGGTATTTCTAGGTGATTAATTAACTTAACGCCATAAATAAAAACCATAATTCTCGCAGAGTAATCGTATTCTACATGGTCAGGCTGACCTAAAGGCAAAATGGAAAGTGCCGCTAACAGGGAGTGTGGGATGGTGTGCTTAATTTTTATTCAACGTTATCTATTGAGAGAGGCGCTACTGAATCGCCCCGGGTTTTGAGGGGGCTCCGAATCTTGAGAGAATGGAGCCATGAACAAGACAAACAAATATTCCCCCGAAGTAAAAGAACGAGCAGTCCGTCTGGTGCAAG
>JBIIMQ010000170.1:0-3361 GCA_044337935.1 Candidatus Nitrotoga sp. | reverse complement strand
TTTACCGGCACTATTTTGGCGCTTGAACCTCAGGTGGACATTTCCACGCGTAATCTCAAGGTACGTGCAAGTATCGCCAATCCCAATGGTGAATTGTTACCCGGATTATTTGCGACGGCGCGGGTGAACAAAGGGGAAACAAAACAGTACATCACTCTGCCGAATTCAGCGATTGCGTATAACCCTTATGGCAGCACCGTGTTCATCGTGAAAAGTGAAGGCAAGAGCGCAGACGGCAAGCCGAAGCTGGTGGTCGAGCAACGTTTTGTTACTACCGGTCTTGTGCGGGGTGATCAGGTGGCGGTGCTTAGCGGATTGCAAGTGAACGAGGTGGTGGTCACTTCGGGTCAGCTTAAATTACGCAATGGCACTCAGGTCATTGTAAATAATAGTGTACAACCGTCTAACAACCCCAATCCCGAGGTGAAAGACGAATGAATAATGTTGCTGGAGTTGCGATGAGAAAATATACCGATATTTTCGTCGAACGCCCGGTTCTGGCAATCGTCATTAGTCTGGTAATACTGGTTATGGGTTTGCGTTCGCTGGTTTCATTGCCGGTATTGCAATTTCCGTATACCCAGAACGCCGTTGTTACGGTCAGCACTTCGTATCCCGGCGCCGATGCCAATCTGGTGGCCAGTTTTATCACCACGCCGTTGGAAAATTCCGTAGCGCAGGCTAACGGTATTGACTATATGACTTCCAGCAGCACCCAAGGCGTAAGCAGCATTATTGCCAATCTTCGTTTGAATTATGATCCAAGCAAGGCATTAACCGAGATTAATACCAAGGTGAATGCGGTTCTTAATCAATTACCGCCGCAGGCGCAAAAGCCTACGCTGTCTGTCAGCATCGGACAAACCATAGATGCGATGTATATTGGTTTTTACAGCGATGTTCTCAAATCTAATCAGGTCACTGATTACCTCGTGCGTTCCGTGCAACCCAAGTTGCAGGCGATTGAAGGCGTGCAGGTTGCTGAATTGCTGGGCGCGAAAAATTTCGCTTTACGGGCATGGCTGGACCCGCAGAAACTTGCTGCCGTCGGTATTACTGCCGGCGATGTTTATAGTCTGTTGGCCGCAAATAATTTTCTTTCATCCAGTGGTCAATCTAAAGGACAAATGGTGCAGATCAACCTGAATGCTTCCACTGCATTGCATTCGGTAGAAGAGTTCAGTCAGATGATCGTCAAACAACAAGACAATTCGGTTGTGCGTCTGGCAGACGTGGCGAATGTTACTTTGGGCGCCGATGATTACGATAGCAGTGTGTCTTTTGACGGTAAAAAAGCGGTGTACGTGGGTATTCAAGTTGCTCCGGGTGCAAATCTGCTGGATGTTATTGCCCGGATACGCAAAGTGATGCCTGAAATTCAGGCTCAACTCCCGTTGGGGTTGAATAGCAATATTGTTTATGATTCGACCAAATTTGTTAATTCGTCAATTAACGAGGTCGTTAAAACGCTTGCGGAAGCCATATTGATTGTTACCGTGGTGGTATTTGTTTTTCTGGGTTCGCTGCGCTCGGTGCTGATTCCGGTGATCGCAATTCCGCTGTCATTGGTGGGTACTTTCTCTGTCATGCTGGCTTTGGGCTATTCTATTAATCTGCTTACGTTACTTGCGCTTGTGCTTGCCATCGGGCTGGTGGTGGATGATGCCATCATCGTCGTGGAGAATGTAAGCCGTCATTTGGAAGCAGGGCTGTCACCTTTCGAATCGTCGATGAAAGCTGCGCGTGAGCTGGCCAATCCTATTATCGCGATGACCATCGTTCTGGTGGCTGTGTATGTGCCGATCGGCTTTATGAGCGGGCTGACCGGTGCCTTGTTTACCGAATTTGCGTTTACTTTGGTGGGGGCTGTCACCATATCCGCCGTGATTGCGCTGACATTGTCACCCATGATGTGTTCGCGTTTTTTGCGCTCGCCCCGGCGCGAAGGCGGTGACTGGCAAGATCGTTTGGAAGTATGGTTGGATAAACAATTTGAACGTTTGCACGTTCGTTATGAAAGAAAACTGCATGGCGCACTCAATTTTGTTCCGGTAATAGCCGTACTTTCATTGGTGGTAATCGGTGGGATTTATTTCCTGTATACCACCTCGATGACCGAACTTGCCCCGCAGGAAGATCAGGGGGTGTTGATTGCGGCTTCGTTTAATGCGCCGGATGCGACCCTGCAGCAACGGGAAATATTTGGCGGTCAGATTCAAAAAATTTTCAAGGATCACCCGGAAACCGACCATATCTTTCAGCTGAATATGCCGACACAAGTGATCTCCGGCATGGTGCTCAAACCTTGGGATGAACGTGCCAAAACTTCCATTCAATTACAACCCGAGATACAAAAAGAATTAGGGAAAATTGCAGGCACGCAAAATGCCATTTTCCAGCCGCCTCCGTTACCCGGTGCACGCGGCCTGCCCATACAATTTGTTATCACCACTACAGAGCCTTTCTCCAAGCTTTTTGACGTATCCCAGAAATTTTTGCAAGAGGCGGAAAAAACGGGCGAATTCATTTTTATACAGTCTGACCTGCGTATTGATCTGCCGCAAACGACAGTAGTGATTGATCGAAATATGGCATCCCAGCTGGGACTGAATATGCAGGATATCGGCTCCGGTCTGTCAGCCATGTTAGGTGGCGGATATGTGAATTATTTCGAGCTGGATGGCCGGTCGTATAAAGTTATTCCGCAGGTGGCACAGCGTTTTCGCCTAAATGCTGACCAACTTAAACACTATTATTTGCGCACTGCAAGCGGGCAAATGGTGCCGTTATCCACTGTTGCCCATTTAAAAACCAGTACCGAGCCGGAAACCATTAATCACTTTCAGCAACAAAATATGGCGACTATACAGGGAGTGGCTTTTCCTACTATTGCACAAGGCCAGGCTTTGGAAAGGCTTAAAGTTCTGGCACAGGAAACCTTGCCGGCCGGGTACAGCTATGATTATTCCGGGCCGTCGCGACAATTTGTACAGGAGTCCAGCGGGCTATTAATTACTTTTTTCTTTGCGATTGTCATTATTTATTTGGCACTTGCGGCTCAATTTGAGAGCTTCCGCGATCCCGTTATTATTTTAGTGTCTGTTCCCATGTCTATCGCAGGCGCATTAATTTTTATTAATCTGGGGATTGGACATGCCAAACTGAATATTTATACTGAAGTCGGCTTGGTAACACTGATTGCCCTTATTGCAAAACACGGTATTTTGATCGTTGAATTCGCCAATAATTTGCAACAAACGGGGTTGAGCAAGCGCGATGCTATAGAGAAAGCTGCCGGTTTACGACTTCGTCCGATTTTAATGACTACCGCCGCCATGGTGCTGGGGGTGTTGCCGCTGAT
>JBIIMQ010000057.1:0-11446 GCA_044337935.1 Candidatus Nitrotoga sp. | reverse complement strand
GTGCCCAAAAACCCTACGTGACTTAGAGTCATACTTTTAGTCCAACGTCTGGAGACAACTTACCTTTACGACAAATTGCACAGATACTTTAGCATGCTTCGATAAGCCACTATTTTTACGGCTCAACACTAAGCTGATGACAAATAAATTTCAACATATAATTCAATATGTTGCAAAACCAAGACACAAATATAACGACACACATAAAAATTTCTGAAAACAGCCATGCAATCCCAAATTCATAAAGCCCTCTCAAATTTTGTTACAGCCAAAATTGCCAAATGATTTAAAAAAGCAAGCAATGGTAACTATCAGCCATATTTACGCAATAATCTGACGCGACGTGTCCCGCCGTTCAATCCATCGAACTCTATGATTATCGGTAAAGAAACTCTTTTCAATCTTTGCAAAAGATATAACCGGGTATTGCAATTGACCATGCACGAACGCATATAAGTGCAGTTGAGTGATACTATTAAGCTCGTGACCTTAATACAGATGACTACACGCTGGCAACACATAACACCCTGACGCACAATAAAAATGTGTATGGGAGCAGTTAATTTATTTTAAATACAAATTCAATTTTCACCACAATACGAACAGGAGAGCAAAACAATGGCATTTGTGAATGAATACGTACCAGAAGAGGATATTAAAAAATATGGCTTTGAAGAAATTAATCTGTGTTATGGCAAATCGGATGTACGGCCTGATTGGACTGTTGACCGTGAAAATGACGTCTACCTTCGCTGGATTGTGACAGGCGAAAACGAATTCAGGAATCAGCACGATTTTGTCTTTTACTGGAAGGGAACACTGATATTCGTTCGACTTCGAATTAGTGACGGGAGAGTGCTGGGAACCCGAGCTTGGGCACACTGGAAATTGGTTACATTGAATTTACCCGAAGAATTACAAGAGAAAAAACCGGATATTCTTACTGACTTAAAAGCCGCGCTGACCGTTTATAAAGATTTCGGGATCTATTCGACCTTGACTGAACACACGGCTACTTTCGAATTCTAAAAAGCACCGCATTACTGTATTTAAATTGCAATTTAAAATCCGTGAAAAATTCGATAACTATCCGCCTGGATCCGGAGCCAATACATCCGATTCAGTGCAGGCCGCACAAACCGATTGATACTCAATCAGCCTCTAAATCTTATGAAGGCGCACTCTATCCCTAATTAATCCAAGGAAACGACATTACTATGGAAACCACTTCCCCGTCGCAAAACGACACCCAAGCAAAACAAGACAATCCTGATGGGACCATTCCTCCCCGATTTGAGATATCGGCGGATGGCCGTGAAGTCACTGACAACAAGACGGGCCGAATCTGGCGACGTTGTCCCGAAGGCATGCAGACAACCCCCTCCGGCTGCGCTGGTATGGCAACCGCCTTTACTTGGGATCAAGCATTAGCCCTTGCTAAACACGAGGCGATGTCAACAGGCGTCGCTTGGCGATTACCCTTTGCAAATGAATTAGCAAGCATTGTAGACAGCAGTGTTAGAAATCCGTCAATCAACACAAAAGCCTTCCCAATGAAATGGCCAACACCCGCCGCACATTTCTGGTCAATCGAGCCCGCAAAGGATAATTCGTCCTTTGCTTGGGGCGTCAGCTTTTACGATGGGAAAGTGGACTTTCACCAGCGCGGCGAAAGTGGCCGGGTAAGATTGGTACGCACGGGACAGTTTGCAGTTCCCATTGACGCGACAGGTGCAGTGGAAAATTCAATTTACCCATAAAACCAACTACCCGTGGAACATTGCCAAGGCAGCACAAACAGTCCAGATTGATTACCCACCTGTATCGCGAAAATATTACATCGCAATCTGATCGAAGATATGGGGCTATATCTCGCCCCATATCTTTTATTCAATTGCCGTTCAACTCATAGCCTGTGTAGGCTCAGCCTTTTTCAAACATCATAATTCCACCTACGCAATTAATTTTAATGGTGTCTTTGGCTGCAAACCTACCCTCCAGCAGTTGCTTGGCTAATGGATTCTCCAATTGTGACTGAATAGCACGTTTAAGCGGACGAGCGCCATAGGTCGGATCAAAACCGGCAGTGGCAATTTCCGCCAGAGCGGCATCAGTAACCTCCAACTTCATATCCATTGCAGCCAAACGACTTTCCAAATAACCTAATTGGATACGTGCAATCGCCTTGATATTTTTCTCATCCAACGCATGGAACACCACTACTTCGTCAATACGATTGATGAACTCAGGACGGAAATAACTTTTCACTTCACCCATCACCGCCAACTTGACCACCTGATAATCATCACCCGATAACTGCTGGATCATTTGACTACCCAGATTCGAAGTCATGACAACTACTGTATTTTTAAAGTCTACGGTGCGCCCCTGCCCATCGGTCATACGACCATCATCCAATACCTGCAACAACACGTTAAACACATCCGGATGCGCTTTCTCCACCTCATCCAATAATATGACCGAATACGGTTTGCGTCGTACCGCTTCGGTAAGCCCCCCACCCTCTTCATAACCGACATAGCCGGGAGGCGCACCAATCAAACGCGATACAGAATGCTTCTCCATATACTCGCTCATATCAATACGAATCAGATGATCTTCCGAATCGAACAAAAACCCGGCCAACGCTTTGCATAATTCAGTTTTACCCACACCGGTCGGGCCCAAGAACAGAAAGGATCCATAAGGGCGGTTAGGATCGCCCAGCCCGGATCGCGAACGACGGATTGCATCCGATACCAAGCGGACGGCTTCGTCTTGTCCGACCACACGTTCATGCAATTTGGTTTCCATGTGCAGCAGTTTGTCACGCTCACCCTGCATCATCTTGGAAACGGGAATGCCGGTAGCACGGCTCACCACTTCTGCAATTTCCTCCGCACCCACATGAGTGCGCAACAGACGATTCTGCGGTTTGACTGCCTCGGCCTGATTCGCCTCCTTCAGCTTTGCCTCAAGCTGCGGAAGTTTTCCATATTGAAATTCAGCTACTTTGTCCAGCTTCCCTTCACGCTGCAACCGGATGATTTCGGCGCGTACACGCTCGATTTCCTCCTTTATCTGTGCCGTGCCTTGAGCCGAACCTTTCTCTGCTTTCCATACCTCTTCCAGATCGGCATACTCACGCAACAGCTTTTCAATCTCATCCTCTATCAGCTGCATGCGTTTTTTCGATGCCTCATCCTTTTCCTTCTTGACCGCCTCACGTTCAATTTTCAGTTGAATCAAACGACGATCCAGTTTATCCATCACCTCCGGCTTTGAATCAATTTCCATCTTGATGCGTGCGGCGGCTTCATCTATCAAGTCGATCGCCTTGTCCGGCAAAAAACGATCAGTAATATAACGGTGCGACAACTCAGCCGCTGCCACAATAGCCGGATCGGTAATTTCTACGCCGTGATGCAACTCATATTTTTCCTGCAAGCCGCGCAGAATAGCGATCGTCGCCTCTACTGATGGCTCATCTACCAATACTTTTTGGAAACGACGCTCCAGCGCGCCATCTTTTTCAATGTATTTGCGATACTCATCCAGCGTAGTAGCGCCAATGCAGTGCAGCTCACCGCGTGCCAACGCCGGTTTCAGCATATTTCCGGCATCCATCGCCCCTTCGGCCTTACCAGCACCAACCATAATGTGCAGCTCGTCAATAAACACAATGACGCGCCCCTCTTCCATTGCTATTTCCTTCAGCACGGATTTCAGCCGCTCTTCAAATTCGCCACGATATTTCGCACCGGCCAGCAACGCAGCCATATCAAGCGACAGCACACGCTTGCCCTTCAAGGATTCGGGCACTTCGTCATTAACAATACGCTGCGCCAAACCTTCAACGATAGCGGTTTTACCCACGCCCGGCTCACCAATCAAAACCGGGTTATTCTTGGTACGACGCTGCAAAACCTGAATAGCACGACGAATCTCATCGTCACGGCCGATCACCGGATCCAGTTTGCCTTGACGGGCACGCTCGGTAAGGTCCACCGTATATTTTTTCAGTGCCTCGCGCTGACCCTCAGCTTCCTGGCTACCCACATTTTGGCCACCACGCACCGCATTAATAGCCTGTTCCAATGCAGCACGAACCACACCTTGCTGCTTTAACAAGCGTCCACATTCACCCTTATCTTCCGTTAAAGCCAGTAAAAACATCTCCGACGCAATGAATTGATCACCGCGATTTTGTGCTTGTTTATCGGCAAGGTTAAGCAAATTAGCGAGATCACGCCCAACCTGAATCTCGCCGCCGTGTCCTTCCACCTTGGTCAAGCGCGCCACACTTTGAACCAGCGCCTCTTTTAAAGGAACGACATTCCCACCCGCGCGTGCGAGCAACGAGGCCGCACCACTATCAGTATCGTTGAGCAATGCCAGCAACAAATGTTGCGGCTCTATGAATTGATTGTCACTGCCGATAGCCAAGCCTTGGGCATCAGATAACGCCTGTTGCAATTTGGTCGTAAATTTATCGAACCGCATAATAGCTCCTCAAGAATTGTTAACTGGTAAATGGGGCAGCTAATTAAAATTTCAAGTGTCCCAACACAATTGCAATCCGAGCTAATATTTTTTGCAGGACACACCGCTCATATTACCAATCCCTGCCCTCATCTTGACATTTAATCAGCTTTCACAAATCAGGCTATACAGTCAGTGCGAAATATAAATATAAATATAAATATCAAAATCTTGTTCTTTACACATGATCGTACGCATTCAATTGAACATTGCTTTAATGAAAACGCTTAATGACAGCTTACTTTAAGCATTAGCCAGACTGTTAAAACGGACTTTGCCTATACTTATTCCAGCTTTAGCATAGCCACATGTCTGCCGGATCATGTTTCGTTCAAAATAGACTGCGACCGACACAGCCAATTTGGCGCTTTCCAAACGGCTTATCGAGCACAAAACTCGCTTCATAGCTGATACACCAGATGAGAAGTAAATTCTCTCAAATGGGAATTATAGAAATTTCTGCTAAATTGAAAAAAGAAAAGGCTTGCACAGGTGCAGGCCTTCTAAATTTGGTGGCTTGGGGCGGAATCGAACCACCGACACGAGGATCTTCAATCCACTGCTCTACCAACTGAGCTACCAAGCCTTTAAGGAGGTGCGCATTATAGCGGCAAAATGCCATTTAAGGAACCTCAGATTGAGATAATCTTGGATGGAGGTACGCTGCGTAATAATGCCGACATCTTAATTAGGGATGCAAAAAACAAACCCTGCGCAAGGCAGGGTTTGTCAGATTCAGTGGAGAATGAATCGCAGCAATTACATCATGCCACCCATACCACCCATGCCGCCCATGCCGCCCATACCACCCATGCCACCACCGCCACCCAAATCAGCAGCAGGTTTGTCTTCAGGCAGCTCGGCTACCATGCATCCGGTAGTCAGCATCAGTCCGGCAATAGAGGCAGCATTTTGCAATGCAATACGGGTAACCTTGGTTGGATCAACCACACCCATGGCCAGCATGTCGCCATACTGTCCACTTGCTGCGTTGTAACCGTAGTTGCCTTTACCTTCCAGCACTTTGTTAACCACTACCGAAGGCTCATCCCCGGCATTGTCCACGATGCAACGCAGTGGAGATTCCATGGCGCGCAAGACAATGGTGATACCCGCATCCTGGTCATGGTTGTCACCCTTCAAGGTTGCTACTACTGCCTTGGCACGTAACAAGGCGACGCCGCCGCCAGGAACAATCCCTTCTTCCACCGCTGCACGGGTTGCATGTAGCGCATCTTCCACACGTGCTTTTTTCTCTTTCATTTCAACTTCAGTTGCTGCACCAACCTTGATAACTGCAACGCCACCAGCCAGTTTTGCCTTGCGTTCTACCAGTTTTTCTTTGTCGTAATCGCTGGTCGCTTCTTCAAACTGTTTGGAGATTTGGGCAATACGGCCCTGAATTGCTTCTTCGTTACCTGCACCATCAATCAGGATGGTGTTTTCTTTGTTTACTTCTATGCGCTTGGCTTGACCCAAATCTGCCAAAGTAGCCTTCTCAAGCGACAAGCCAACTTCATCGGCAATCACTGTACCGCCAGTCAGAATGGCGATGTCTTCCAGCATAGCCTGACGTCTGCTGCCAAAGCCCGGGGCTTTAACCGCAACGGTTTTCAGAATGCCACGGATGTTATTCACCACCAATGTAGCCAGCGCTTCGCCATCCACGTCTTCAGCAATAATCAGCATTGGGCGACCAGCTTTTGCAACTTGCTCCAGCAGTGGCAACAAGTCACGAATGTTGGAGATTTTTTTGTCGTGCAACAGAATGTAAGGATTATCCATCGCTACATTTTGTTTTTCCTGATCGTTAATGAAGTATGGCGACAAATAGCCGCGATCGAACTGCATCCCTTCGACCAATTCCAATTCGTTGTCGAGCGATTTACCGTCTTCAACGGTGATAACGCCTTCTTTACCTACTTTGTCCATTGCGTCAGAAATAATCTTACCGACATTGGCATCAGAGTTAGCAGAAATTGAGCCAACTTGAGCGATTTCAGTAGAGGTGGTGCAAGGCTTGGACAGCTTCTTCAATTCTTCAGCAACAGCAGAAACGGCCTTGTCGATACCGCGCTTCAGATCCATTGGGTTCATACCGGCGGCAACAAATTTCATGCCTTCCTGTACGATAGATTGTGCCAGCACGGTCGCGGTAGTTGTACCGTCACCTGCCACATCAGAAGTTTTGGAAGCAACTTCTTTGACCATTTGCGCGCCCATGTTTTCGAATTTGTCTTTCAATTCGATTTCCTTGGCGACAGATACACCATCCTTGGTGATGGTAGGAGAGCCATAAGAGCGATCCAACACCACATTACGGCCTTTCGGGCCAAGCGTAACTTTAACTGCGTTAGCTAAAATATTGACACCAGCAACCATTTTGCTGCGTGCGCTGTCATGAAACTTCACGTCTTTTGCTGCCATGTTTCTTTCTCCTAAAGTTATTGGGTTTCATCACTTCGGTTATTCCGAAGGTCACCGCATCCTGCCGAAGGGTAGGAATAATCGGACTATTTCGAATTAATGCTCGATTACACCAATAATTTGTTCTTCGTGCATGGTTATATATTCCTCGCCCTCGATTTTAAAGGATTGGGAGGCGTGTTTGCCAAACAAAACCTTGTCGCCAACTTTTACAGACATGGGAATTAATTTTCCATCATCGCTGTATTTGCCGGGGCCTACTGCAACAACTGCGCCTTGATCAGGTTTTTCGGTAGCGGCATCAGGAAGCACAATTCCGGACGTAGTCTTGCGTTCTACTTCTGTGCGCTTGATGACGACACGATCATGCAAAGGGCGGACCAACATGTTTTATTCTCCTTAAACAAACAATTAACAAAATAACTACATCTCAAATTAGCACTCTATGCTAGAGAGTGCTAATAATAAGGGCGGAACATACATATTTCAAGAGCACAACGAAAATTTCTTTAATTTTAAGATAATGAAGCGGGTGGGGTAGATGCCGTCGCTTGCCGGATAGCCTGACGGGATGCCATATGATTGCCGAGATAAGCGCGAGACGTTATCCCGGCAATATGATCCGTATTCTCGTGAATACGGTTAAATTTATGCGTTTTGTCAGGTCAAGTGCATAGATTTTATGCTTCAGGGGGAGTTCGGGTCTTCAAACTATCAACCGCATGAACAGGAGCCATATCGCCTTTCATCAAATGGGCGATCGCGCTATATACCAGCCGTTGACTCTCGAGCATATTCTTGCCAGCAAATGCAGGCGATACCACGCTAATGCTGAAGTGACCGCCGCCGCCGCTTACTTCGGCTTGCGAATTTGGAATGTTCTGCTCGATTGCTTCTCGTAGCGCGTCAATAACGGAGCCTTTGAAATCAGTAGTGTGGCAAGACATAATTAGATCCTTGAATATTAAGTTATATGGAAAATATCGAACTATCGAATAGTTAAATGCTACCAGCCGCAGATTGCGGGAGTGAAAGGTATTTCAGGGCTGCATATTAACTGATCTTGTTGATTGATCGACGATTATCTGGGTTGTGAAACCAAAGTGGCAGCCATGAGACTATGGCTGATGACTCTAACATTCTCTTTGCATCCCATGCAAGGGTGCTTTATTTAAACTTCATCCGGGTAAAAAGACATATGGTCAGGCCAAAAACAATCGCATTTTTCTTTTTTTCAGCAGCCATCAAGACACTTCAGCAATCAAAAGCGTTTCTGGCAAGGCCGACCCGGCAAATTGCTGCCTAATCTTGAATCGATACCCGAGGTTTAATTGCTCGATAGTTTTCTTAATATCAAAAAAATCATCCCCCGAATGGTAGATGCTTAACAGCAATGAAGGCTGTTGAGTTTCAATTGTATTAACAGCCCCTTTCAAGAGCTCTTTTTCAAATCCTTCGACGTCGACCTTTATGAGACCAACATTTAGATTATTTTTTCGCACAAAATCATCTAACGTCGTCACATGCGTTGGCTCTGTGTTCGAAGCAGGAACACTTGAATATCGACTTGCAGACAACTCGCTCACAATGTTTACAAACTCATCTTTTGAACCCAGCCCAAGATTCAAAGGAATTACATTTTTCAAAGCGTTTAAGTGAATTGTTTTCAACAACATCTCATAGTTGCTGAGCAAGGGCTCGAATGCAAAAACTTTGTCCCGGGTATACGGTGACAGAAAAAGCGCGCTGTCCCCTATATAGGCACCAGCATCAATGAAGCATTTATTCTCTATAAGGGGAAGAGAGGTTAACTCTTCGACAAAGTGCTTGTAATAGGCCGCGCAGGGACTTACCTGATTGGAAGGGAATAGCCAGTTCTTGTAGCTATACAAGCCCTCTTCTAGCTTGACGAAGCTCGGCAGATATTCGTACTTGAGGAAGTCCAGCACTTCCTTTTCTTTACTTGAAAAAATATCAATAGCGAGGCGATATTCAAAGTCCTTTATCTGCGTTGCCCTTGAGATAATTTTTGAAACAGTCAAAACGCTCGCTTCGTCGAGTCCGTCGATTAGGTCCAGATATTTTTGTTTAAATCCCGGATCTTCAATTTCTTTGAGATAAGACGGAAGCAATAGCTTGTCGATTTCGTACCTAATATCGTGAGTGTATAAACGATGTGATGACTCCGCGAAATAATCTACGCTCTTAAAAGAGCGAAATAGTCTATTTGCCAGTTTTTTAAATCTTGCGAAATTCATGTTAAGTGCCTTTAGTTTTGGATCTGCTCCAAAATATTCCAGTTTTTGAGTTTAGAATCATCAACGAAAGAAACACTGTGAGAACTGAAGTGTAGTGGTCTAATTTGCACGGACACCTTGATAGGTAGAAAATCCACCATCAGAGGAGAATCAAATGACCAAAAACGAAGAAAGTTCGACACCGGGTTCAAGCTGGAAGTCGTACGCATGATTCATGTGTAGTAGTTCAGACTTCATCTGACAGTTGCCGATTTTGAGTTTTGCAGTGACTGTTAGATTGAATTCAGTTTATCAACTTTTTCGTTCCAAATCTCCTTTCCGGCAATCAGGGTTTCGATAGGTGTTCTGCCACAGCACATTTTACCTTGATGTGTACGCTGGTGGTTGTAGTAAAGCAGCCATTCATCCAGATCGTCCTGCAATTCTTTCAATGTCAGCTACCCGCTTATTGCCCTGCTGCAACAGAAGGCGATCCCTGTTCAGCACAGTTGCCGCGTTTTGGAAGTGAGCCGTTCCGGTTTTTATGAAGCCAGACGCCGCCTCGCCAACCCGATAATTTGTAAAATAAGCACACACTTGCGGGCGGATTTCATGGCCAGCCACCAAAGCTACGGCAGCCGCCGTCTGGTCACCGCATTGGGAGCGCAATACACGTTGGCCGCTACCGGGTGCGTCGCCTGATGCGTCAGATTGGTTTTAAGTTTGTTTGGAAACGCAAATTCGTCCATACAACCAACAGCAAACACAATCTGCTTGTTGCTGCCAATATTCTGGATCGGCGATTCAATCCTGATACACCTGATATTGCCTGGGTGACCGATATCACCTATATCCGCACCGGGTCTGGCTGGCTCTATCTGGCGATCGTGCTGGATTTATATTCGCGCAAGGTAGTTGGATGGGCGATGGCGCCGGGCATGCCGACTGAACTGGTCTGCGATGCACTGCGCATGGCCATACAGCAACGACAACCCGAACCGGGGTTACCCTTTTAAATTCGATGCATTATTGTTTTGACGGAGGGGCCACTGTAATTAGTTATTTATGAAACCCATCAAAAATAGTTGTCCTTAAGCAACCCTTAAGTTTGGCCATTTATGCTGCGCACCTCTTAGTGAAAAAAGGAGGTTAAAAATGAGCCGTAGATTTAATGCCATGCTGGTTTTAGCGCTGGTGGCTGTCGCCGGATTAATTTCAGGCCCGGCTTTCGCGCAAACGCCAGAGGAGGCGCTGGCTTCCATTCAAAGCGATGCGGCGCAGACTATTTCCGGTTTTAAAGGATTTTTAGCTGCGCGCGGAGAAAGTTTCTTCAAGGCAAAGCACGGTTACGAATGGAGCTGTGCCTCTTGCCATACCGAAAATCCGGCTATGCCGGGCAAGCATGCAAAAACCGGAAAAACCATACAGCCATTCGCGCCGTCTGCCAATCCGGAGCGATTTACTGACCCGGGCAAGGTAGCAAAATGGTTTAAGCGCAACTGCAACGACGTGCTTGATCGCGTTTGCACTCCGCAGGAAAAAGGCGATGTTCTTGCTTATCTGCTAACCGTTAAAAAATAATTAGGGAGATCGATATGTCTAAATGTTATAAAAATTTTCCACGCAGATTTGTTGCGGTCTTGTTGATTATGGGTGCGACTATGTCCATAGCACAGGCAGGTGATCGTGCTGAAAAATACGGCGGCGAGAATCGCGGCAAACCAGTTCAACCCGCACAAGTTAACTCAAAATTTCAGCAGGAGTGTTCTACCTGCCATATTGCTTATGCGCCGGGATTGCTGCCTGCTGCATCCTGGCGCAAGGTTATGGCCGGTCTGGATAAGCATTTTGGTTCGGATGCTTCGCTGACAGATCAGGAAAACAAGGAGATCACCGCTTATTTGGTGAGCAATGCTTCCAATCGCTGGCGAGCTCCAACAGCGCCAATGCGGATCACCGAGACGGGCTGGTTTAAGCATAAACACGATAGCCACGAAATTCCTCCGACTGTCTGGAAGAACCCCAAGGTGAAGAGCCCGGCTAATTGTGCCGCCTGCCACCAACAGGCGGATCGCGGTGATTTCAGCGAACGTAATATAAAAATACCCAAATAAAAGGAGATCATCATGAGTCAACGTACTTTGGTTTGGGATGTGCCGACGCGGGTGTTTCATTGGTTGCTGGTGATATCATTCAGCGGTGCATTTATAACTGCCGAGACGGAGCGTTATCGCGATATT
>JBIIMQ010000005.1:0-34417 GCA_044337935.1 Candidatus Nitrotoga sp. | reverse complement strand
GTCCAAAATACCGGCATGCTCACCAGCGCCTATCAGGTTGCAAAATAAATCGTCAAAATATAATGGGAATTTTCGGAATGCCTGCTCCAAACTACTACCGGTTTCCACATCAGTTTTAATATCATTCAGCAGACGAGAAACAGAAGGGTTCTGGTGACCTTTGCCGATGATGTCGAACGATTGCAATAGTGGCACACCGGACTTCATCATGACCGCGAGTTGGCGGGTAAACAAGGCTAGGTCTTTTTGGGTAACTTTCTTCCCGCCCCCACTGCGGACTTTTTTTACACTGGTAACATTGATGCCTTGACGCCGAAGCTGTGTAGCGGCGACAGCTTCTCCGATTGCCCGAACCTCTCCTTTGACAACCTTGCCAGACTTGTCCTTACCCTCCCAGCGAAACTGATACTCTTTTTTTTTCGTATTTTCCGCAGCCATGGCGTTCCCTTAATGACTATTCTCTACAAATGTAGAAACAACTTGTTGTGACATATAACACTGTCCAGTGCAAAATAATCAGTAAGTATCTGCCCCGACTCACAATGTTGCCTGAACATGTCCATATCGGTCAATTCAAGTCAGGCTTTAATTACTTTATAACTTGTTCACCGACTATAAAATCAAGTTTACCCGCTGTATATCACATTCACCCATTAACCATGGGAATGCAACTTTTTAACGCTTAATCAAGTTATTTTAATTAGTGTTGCAAAACACAAATCCTACATAACCCCATTAATTTCGCTACTGCTTCCCGCTTTGCTTTGAGCATTACAATCACACTCACCTAACAAAGTCACCCAATAATGGTTACCAATCATACAATCAGTGATGAAAACACTCCTCGATCATTATGAAACCAGTGGTACAGTGACAAATTCGTTCTTACTCCGTCATGTACTACAATTTACTTGAGCAAACCTGCTCCACGTGGAATGTTCAATATGAAACTTCCGTATCGTTTTCGCATGATACAGATACAATCAACAACATTCACATGAAAACATTATGTTAAATATGGTAACGCTGGGATGAGAAAATTGACCGCACAATTCCTATTTATTTTCATTTTACTTGGCCTCAGCGACACGGCCTTTGCTCATTCTAATTATGATATTTCTGGACTCGGTGCCGGCCTTATGCATCCGTTCAGTGGACTTGATCATCTGCTCGCCATGATTGCCGTGGGTCTGTGGGCGACGCAAAATGGCGGTTGGAAAATTGGACTATTACCCGCCACTTTCATGCTGATGATGATTATCGGCGCAAAATGTGCACTTATATATCCACATCTGCCGTTAATTGAAGTGGGCATCGCTGTCTCGGTATTAGCACTAGGAATTGTAACCGCACTCTCGCTCAAACTTTCTGCGCAACTCGGCGTTACTATCACGGCTTTATTTGGTCTATTTCATGGCTATGCCCATGGATTGGAAATGTCTAGGGCCAGCGAAATAGAAGCATATGCCATGGGTTTTCTTATAGGAACCATTACTCTCCATCTCACAGGGATTATGGTCGGCATTGGCACTCGCACCCATTTTGCACAATTACCCCGAATACTGGGCACCCTCATTGCCATGATCGGATTATGGCTGCTATCGTCCACATAATCCGTAAAATCCGTCACATCGAATTATTTTTCTTAAATGGCCGCCGCCAACCTAGCCTAGTAATTTGAGGAGCGCGCGAAAGAGTTAATTCATCTTCCGGCACATCTTTCGTAATCGTAGAACCCGCGCCAATGGTGGCACCACGTCCTATTTTTATTGGCGCAACCAATTGCGTGTCTGAGCCAATAAAAACATCGTCTTCAATAATAGTACGATGTTTATTAGCACCATCATAATTACAAGTGATAGTGCCCGCACCTATGTTGACGCGGCTCCCCACACTACTATCACCAATATAACTTAAGTGATTTGCCTTGCTTCCTGTGGCTATTTCACTGTTTTTTACCTCGACAAAGTTTCCAATATGTACATCATCTTGTAATTTACTACCGGGGCGCAGTCGTGCATATGGGCCAATTCGGCAATTGTCGCCAATCTTTACCTGATCAATGTGACTAAATGGTTCTACATAGGTATTGTTACCAATTCGGACATTTTTTATAACGCAGTTAGCGCCTATGCGCGCACCATTTCCTAGATATACATTGCCCTCAAATATGCAACCCACATCAATTTCAACATCTCGTCCACAGGTTAATTTTCCTCGTACATCAAGACGCGCAGGATCAGCCAGCGTAACACCTTTTTCCAATAGTTGGCGCGCTTGTTCGTATTGCCAAATACGCTCCAACTCGGCCAGTTGTATTTTGCTGTTTATACCTGCGACCTCCCATGCATGCGTAGGTTGCACGGTATGTATTGCAACACCTTGCGCCACAGCCATACCAACTATATCTGTCAAATAGTATTCGCCTTGCGCATTTTCATTGCGTAGTTTCGATAACCAGTTACGTAACAAATGGGTGGGCGCGGCAAGAATACCCGAGTTTACCTCACATATGGCGCGCTGCTCGGCACTGGCATCCTTTTCTTCCACGATACAGCTTACACTCCCCGTATGATCGCGCACGATACGGCCATAACCGACAGGATCATCAAGATGTACGGTTAGCAACGTCAGCGCTTGCTGCGCAACCAACATATTTTCCAATGTTCCGGGCTGAATAAGCGGCACATCCCCATACAAGACCAATGTAAACGAATCATCGCTAAGATGTGGGAGTGCTTGCTGTACCGCATGCCCCGTTCCGAGCTGTAATTCCTGTAAAACAAAATGGGCTTTATATTTTGCCATCGCCTGCGGCACCGCCTCTCCGCCGTAACCATATACCACGCTGGTTATTCCGGTAGCAAATTGAGCTGCAGTATTAAGTACATGTTGCAACAACGGTATGCCTGCCAAAGAATGCAACACTTTGGGTTTATCAGAGTGCATGCGTTGCCCTCTACCAGCAGCAAGAATTACGATATTCAGCGTAGTCATATCATGTTAGCCATAATTTATAAACTGACTAAGTATAAACAAAAAAAACGGCCTCAGCCGTTTTGATTGCAAATCATAAAATTCCGTAATTCTAATGCGGTTTGTACATGCGCATTTTTTGGATAGCCTGCAACTGAGCCAGCGCTTCGGATAGCTCTGCTTGCGCAGTAGCATAGTCAATATCGGAAGCACGGTTTTTCATCGCCTCTTCTGCTGCACGTTTAGCTTCGAGCGCACGTGCCTCATCCAGATCTGCACCACGAATAGCAGTATCCGCTAATATCGTAACCACACTAGGCTGAACCTCCAGCATTCCCCCGGAAACGTAAATTAACACGAATTCGGATTGATCCGGAATCTTAAGGCGAACAGAACCTTGCTTAATGCGCGTAAGTAGTGGTGCATGACGTGGATAAACCCCCAACTCGCCCATTTCTCCCGGAACGACAACCATCTCCGCAAGGCCAGAAAAAATTGACTCTTCGGCACTTACCACGTCAACATGAACAGTCATTGCCATAAATTTCCTTATTACTACGACACTTGGTTCAATTAATTATTTGAATCTTATTGGATAGTTTTGGCTTTTTCAATCGCTTCATCAATAGTGCCGACCATATAAAATGCCTGTTCGGGCAAGTGATCGTAATCACCATTAACAATACCCTTAAAGCCTTTAATAGTCTCTTTCAGTGTCACGTACTTTCCTGGGCTACCAGTAAAGACTTCAGCCACATGGAAAGGCTGAGACAAGAAACGTTGAATCTTACGCGCACGAGCAACAGCCAACTTATCTTCAGGCGCCAGTTCATCCATGCCCAAAATCGCAATAATGTCACGTAATTCTTTATATCGTTGCAATGTCTGCTGTACGCTACGGGCAACGTTATAGTGCTCTTCACCAACTATCTGTGGATCCAGTTGGCGCGAAGTTGAATCTAATGGATCAACCGCAGGATAAATACCCAATGAAGCGATATCACGCGAAAGCACCACAGTGGAATCCAAGTGAAGGAAGGTGGTTGCAGGAGATGGGTCAGTTAAGTCATCCGCCGGTACATATACCGCCTGAATCGATGTAATCGAACCAGTTTTCGTTGAAGTGATACGCTCTTGCAAACGTCCCATTTCTTCCGCTAACGTTGGTTGATAACCCACAGCTGAAGGCATACGGCCCAGCAAAGCGGAAACTTCCGTTCCAGCCAAAGTAAAGCGATAAATATTATCTACAAAAAACAAAACGTCACGGCCTTCATCACGGAAATATTCAGCCATTGTTAGCCCGGATAACGCTACGCGTAATCGGTTGCCAGGCGGCTCGTTCATTTGACCAAAGACCATCGACACTTTGGACTCGGGCAAATTATCCAGCTGAATTACCCCTGCTTCTGACATTTCATGGTAAAAGTCATTTCCCTCACGAGTACGTTCACCCACACCAGCAAACACAGATAAACCGGAGTGTTGTTTAGCAATGTTATTAATGAGTTCAAGCATGTTTACGGTCTTGCCAACTCCTGCACCACCGAACAAACCGACTTTACCGCCTTTGGCAAAAGGACAAACCAAATCAATAACCTTAATCCCGGTTTCCAACAAATCAACCGAAGGAGACAATTCATCAAACTTAGGCGCCTTTTGGTGAATTGAGCGACGCTCTTCACACTTAATATCACCAACCTCATCAATAGGCCGCCCTAACACGTCCATGATACGTCCCAATGTACCATGACCCACTGGCACAGTAATTTGATTTCCTGTATTCAGAACTCCCATCCCACGACGCAAACCATCGGAAGAACCCATCGCAATAGTACGTACCACGCCATCGCCAATTTGTTGTTGAACTTCTAATGTCAAACCCTTTTCAGCGACCGAGCTTCCATCATTCTGCACTATCAGCGCATCGAAGACCTTGGGTATATGATCACGTGGAAACTCAACGTCCACTACCGCACCAATACACTGAACAATTTTTCCTTGACTCATCTTGAGGTTCCCCACTTTATATTAATTCTGTACTCGTTGTCCCTGAGAGAAGAGCACATCTTTAAATTGAAATCTTATAGCGATATGATTTTGCTCAACAATTTTAATTGATTGATGTTGCTTTCCTTGCAGTACCTAAATCAATATTTAAGTTACATGGATTCACCATCAAACGACGCAGATTAACTTACTGCTGCTGCGCCACCGACAATTTCCGATATTTCCTTAGTAATAGCAGCTTGACGCGCTTTATTGTAGATCAGTTTAAGATCACCAATTACTTGCTTCGCGTTATCGGAAGCAGCCTTCATTGCAACCATACGCGCACTTTGCTCCGACGCTTGGTTTTCAGTTACCGCGTTATAAACCAGTGATTCAATGTACCGCACCAATAACTCATCCACTACAACCTTGGCGTCAGGTTCATAAATATAATCCCAAGTGCTGCCAGTCGCAGGTTCCAAACGCTCACTAGAGAGCGGCAGCAATTGCTCTATTCTCGGTTCTTGCTTCATTGTATTAACGAAGCTGTTATAACTGATATAAACTGCATCAACCTCACCGGCAATATATGCATCCAGCATAACTTTTACGGCACCAATCAGTTTTTCGATATGCGGGATATCTCCCAAACCGGTTATATTCGACTGTACTTTTGCGCCAATTCGGGACATAAAGTTCAATCCCTTATTGCCAATCGCACAGATACGAATGCCTTTATCTTCACTTTCCAGCTCTTTCATCCGCGCCACCACCAAGCGCAGAATGTTGGAATTTAAACCGCCACACAATCCTTTATCAGATGTAACAACAATCATTGCAACATTTTTAATAACATCACGTTTTATGAGAAATGGATGCTTATACTCAGGATTGGCGCGCGACAAATGTGCTGCAACTTGACGAATTTTTTCCGCATACGGACGAGCGGCGCGCATGCGATCTTGCGCTTTTCGCATCTTGGAAGCCGCCACCATTTCCATGGCACGCGTAATCTTCCTTGTATTCTCTACACTCTTTATTTTAGTTCGTATTTCTTTACTGCCAGCCATTATCGTGCCCCAGTTTAATAAACTGCTGTGGACTTGAATTGTTCAATCGCAGCAATCAAGATTTTTTCATTGTCAGCTGACAAATCTTTGCTGGACTCAATGGCTTCTTCCAATGCTTTATATTGGGATTTAACAAACGCATGCAGCCCGACTTCAAATGACAAAACTTTATTTACCGGAACATCATCAAATGAGCCCTTGTTAATCGCGAACAGCGTTACCGCCATTTCTGCCACGGACAACGGTGCATATTGCGGCTGTTTCATCAATTCCATTACCAAACGACCGCGTTCAAGTTGTTTACGGGTAGCCTCATCCAAGTCAGATGCAAATTGAGCAAAGGCTGCCAATTCACGATATTGCGCCAGAGCCAAACGAACGCCACCGCCCAATTTCTTAATAACTTTGGTTTGCGCCGCACCACCCACACGTGACACAGAAATACCGGCATTGATCGCAGGACGAATCCCCGCATTGAACAAATCTGTTTCAAGGAATATCTGACCATCCGTAATAGAAATCACGTTGGTTGGAACGAAGGCCGAAACGTCGCCCGCAGCAGTTTCAATCACCGGCAGCGCAGTTAGAGAGCCAGTTTTCCCTTTAACTTCTCCATTGGTAAACTTCTCAACATATTCTTCATTTACGCGTGCACCACGTTCCAACAAACGGGAGTGCAGATAAAACACATCGCCCGGATAGGCTTCACGACCCGGCGGACGACGCAACAGTAATGATATTTGACGATAGGCCCAAGCTTGTTTTGTTAAGTCATCATAAACAATCAGCGCATCCTGACCGCGATCACGATAATATTCGCCCATTGTACAACCAGCGTACGGAGCTAAAAATTGCATAGCCGCAGAATCAGAAGCTGTTGCCACAACCACAATGGTATATTCCATTGCTCCACGCTCTTCTAACTTACGCACCACGTTGGCAACAGTGGAAGCCTTCTGACCAATAGCCACATAGATACAGGTCATATTCTGACCTTTTTGATTAATGATGGCATCAATCGCTACAGCAGTTTTTCCTGTTTGACGGTCACCAATGATCAATTCGCGCTGTCCGCGCCCAACCGGCACCATAGAGTCAATCGCTTTTAAACCTGTTTGTACCGGTTGCGACACAGACTTTCGATCAATCACACCAGGTGCCACTTTTTCAATTTTGTCCGTCATCTTGGCATTGATAGGGCCTTTACCATCAACTGGTTGACCAAGAGCATTAACAACCCGCCCGACCAATTCAGGGCCCACAGGCACTTCTAAAATTCGGCCCGTGCATTTGACTGTATCTCCCTCGGTAATATGCTCATAGTCTCCCAGCACTACCGCACCGACAGAGTCGCGCTCAAGATTGAGAGCAAGTCCAAATGTATTTCCTGGAAACTCCAACATTTCACCCTGCATCACATCAGACAGACCGTGAATCCGTACGATACCATCGGTTACGCTAACCACCGTACCTTCCGTGCGAGCCTGAGACAATGCCTCGAAGTTTTCGATGCGGCTGCGAATCAAATCACTAATTTCAGAAGGGTTGAGCTTCATCTGCATTTCCTTAATTTCAATTTATCTGTCATTAAGCCAAGGCGTTGGCCAACTCGGAAAGGTGGGTGCGCGCAGAACCATCTATCACCTTATCACCGGCACGAATAATTACCCCGCCTAACAATTTTTGGTCAGTTTCACAGCGTAACCTTATCTCGCGCCCCATGCGTTTTTGCAGAGCACCAGTAATTTTTTGTTTTTGTGCTTCACTTAAATCAAAAGCAGAAGTCACCACAACATCCACATTTTTTTCTGCTTCAGATCGCATTACTTCAAATAGCATCACGATTTCTGGCAACAGGATGAGTCGCTGGCCTTCAATGAGCAACTTAATAAAGTTACCCTGCGCTTTGCTTACCACATCGCCGGAAAAAGACAGCATCAATGCTTCCAATTGGCTTTTAATTACACGTGGACTGGTGATAATTGCACGAACTTCCGGATTGGTTACCGCCTGCGCCAAGGATTGCAGCAACCCAGACCAGCCTTTTAATTCTCCAAGTCCACTTGCTTCATCAAACGCAGCCTGAGCATAGGGACGTGCAACAGTAATTGCTTCAGCCATAATATTTAAATTTCCGCGACCAGCTTATCTAGCAAATCGTTGTGTGCCGCAGCATCTATTTCACGACCAAGGATCTTGCTTGCACCTGCCAGAGCAACCGCAGATACCTGTGTACGCAAATGCTCCTTCGCACGAAAGGTCTCCTGCTCAATCTCAGCCTTGGCCGCTGCAATAATACGCTCACCCTCTAACTTAGCTTGTACGCGAGCCTCCTCAACAATTTCGCTCGCCCGCTTGTCCCCCTGAGCGATTATTTCAGCCACTTTTTCTTTAGCTTCATGGAGCAGTTCTGCGGAACGCTTGGCAGCCAACGCCAAATCATTTTTGCCTCTCTCTGCTGCCGCCAAACCATCTGCAATTCGTTTATTGCGGGCATCAAGTGCCGCCATGATAGGTGGCCATACAAACTTCAAGCAAAACCAAACGAAAAATGCAAACATGATCGTTTGGCCGATAAGGGTCGCATTAATGTTCATGCAAAAACCTTTCCTTGATTAAACGCACGCAGGATTACTGACCCGCCACTGCGAACAAAACATACATGGCAATACCGACCGCAATCATCGGAACAGCATCAACCAAGCCCATGACCACGAAGAATTGTGTACGCAGCATCGGAATTAGCTCAGGCTGACGAGCCGCACCCTCAAGGAAGCGCCCACCCAAAATACCAATACCTACTGCGGCACCCAAAGCTCCGAGCCCCATCATGATCGCGCCGGCGATATAAAGCAGTGCTTGTGCCGTATCCATTTATTTCTTCTCCTATCAGTAAAAGTTAAGTGTGTACAAAAATAAATTTACAAATTTCTAATGGTGTTCCTGATGCGCCATGTCCAAATAAACAATAGTCAGCGTCATAAATATAAATGCCTGCAGTGTGACAATCAGAATATGGAAGATCGCCCACCCCAAAGATAGAAGAATCTGGGAGCCAAATAGCATCGTACTAGACAAGGAAAATTCCACCCAAGTTGCGCCCATTATCGCAATCAAGATGAATATCATCTCACCCGCGTACATATTTCCAAACAAACGCAATGCCAGCGAAACCGGCTTGGCAATTAAATTAACACCTTCCAGAAACAGATTCACCGGCAAACCAAATTTGCCAAATGGCTGCAAAGTTAGCTCGCCAATAAAGCCAGACAGCCCTTTAACCTTAATACTATAGAAAACCACCAGCAGGAATACGCCAATAGCCATACCCACTGTAGCGTTCGGATCCGTAGTAGGCACCAACTTAAAATGCCCAACGCCCAACGGCTCGGTAATCATTGAAATGTAATCAATAGGAACCAGATCCATCAGGTTCATCAGGAAAATCCAAGCGAAAATAGACAGTGCCAACGGGCCAATCAACGCATTACGCCCGCTAAAAGAACCCCGCACACTACTATCAATGAACTCGACAACCCATTCCACAAAATTTTGCGTGCCACATGGCGCGTCAACACTTATGCTTTTCGCCACTCGACTAAAAACAAACAGAAACACCGATCCCAGCAAAAAGGACGTCAAGAGCGTATCTACGTTAATCGCCCAGAATCCCATTTCCTTTGCCTCATCAGCTGTATGCGCGCAATGGAAATGCCCCTCCTGAATGGAACAGGTAAGATTTTGAAGATGGTGCTTAATATAAGCGGACGTTGTCAAACCTTCAGAACTCATAGCTATTACACAAAAATTAGTGCCACCCAGTAAACCATCAACGTTGCAACATATGCCGAAAATAATGGCAATACTTGCACTTCCCTATATTGCGTGAAAACCAAAGAAAACAATAAAATTGCAAACACAAGCTTATACGCTTCGGCTCGATAATGTGCCGCAAGCATCACCCTCGGCTCACTTCCCTTCGGTGTGAGCATTTTTTTAGCATAAACAAAGCTTGTCAGAAAACCGACCAGGCCCCCCGCAAATGCCGAGGTTGCAGCGGCAGAGTTCAGGCACACCAGCATTAATAACGCCACTACTATAGCGACAGCTAGCTGAATCAAAATAATTCGGCGAACCGCACTGCCCACAAGCGCCCCCAACTCCCCTGAAGCCCAGTATTCTACTCAATCTTTCTTGCGGGCGTCAACGATTTATTTTCAGAAGGTTATTTCCAGCGTGCTACCAACTCCGCCAAATGATCGTGACTTGTGTAATCGACAACCAATTTCCCAGTGCCCTTTTTTCCAGCTTTAATCTGCACATTAGTACCAAAACGCTGAGCAATTTCTTCTTGTAATTGCAAAATGTCGCGATTCGGTTTGTTTTTTTTAATTCGCTGTACCGGGTTCAGCAACTCCCGTACCAAGCTTTCTGCTTCGCGCACAGACAAACCATTCGTCACTATTTTAGTGGCCGCCGTAATTTGTTGAGCAGCATCCAATGCTAGCAACGCTCTGGCATGCCCCATTTCCAGCCCACCTGCTGTCAGCATGTCTCGTACCGCCTGCGGCAACTTGAGCAGCCGCAGCAAGTTACTGGTCGCGCTACGTGAACGACCCACCGCATCGGCAGCCGCCGTATGTGTCATCTGAAATTCATCGATCAACCTTTGTATACCAACAGCTTCTTCCAAGGGATTCAGATCTTCACGCTGAATATTCTCAATCAACGCCATTGCCAACGCGGCGTTATCCGCCACCTTGCGCACCAAAACCGGCACATGGGTTAATCCGGCCAGCCGGGCGGCACGCCAACGTCTCTCTCCAGCAATTATTTCGTGCCCCCCTTCAGGTAGCAAACGCGCAAGAATCGGCTGCATAATGCCCCGCTCCCTGATCGAAGCGGCCAATTCATCAAGAGATGCCTCATCCATACGACTGCGTGGCTGATACTTGCCGGGCTTGAGATCATCAATCTTCATTTCACTCAATACGTCGCCCTGCTCCTTGCCGTTGCCGGATAACAAAACATCCAGTCCGCGTCCCAGTCCTTTTTTTGGTTTTGCCAAGTCAGTTCTCTCCAAATTAAGTCAGTGTGGATTGTACCGCTTTATTGAGCAACTCACCTGCCAGCGCCAAGTAAGCTTGGGCACCTTTGGATAATTTGTCGTAGTGCAGAACCGGCACACCATAGCTGGGAGCTTCCGCCAATCGCACATTACGCGGAATAATGGTACGGTAAACTTTCTCGCCAAAGTGCTGTTGTAATTGTTCCGACACTTGCAATGCCAACGTATTACGCGGGTCGAACATGGTTCGCAATAACCCCTCGATTTCAAGATCCGGGTTAAGGTTCGCCCGAACTTTTCGAATAGTATTCACTAAATCGCTAAGCCCTTCCAGCGCATAGTACTCACATTGCACCGGAATCATGACCGACCTTGCGGCACACAGCCCGTTAAGGGTGAGTAAATTTAATGCAGGAGGGCAATCGATCAACACATAGTCATACTCATCGGTCACGGCGTGCAAAACTTGCTTGAGCCTAGTTTCACGCTGGGGCAAATCAACCAGCTCGATCTCGGCACCAGCCAGATCGCGATTCGCCGGTAGCATGTCATACTTTCCGGCTTCCGCATGAACCCGCACTTCATCCAAAACCTTACTACCCAGCAGCATATGATAGGTCGTTGCCGTCAAATCCCGCTTATTGATGCCGCTCCCCATGGTCGCATTGCCTTGGGGATCAAGGTCAACCAACAATACACGCTGTTTCATGGCTGCCAAGCTGGCCGCTAAACTAATCGTGGTCGTGGTTTTACCCACCCCTCCTTTTTGATTGGCAATCGCCAGTATCTTGGCCATACTCAAATAAATTTCAACATAGCCAAACAGCGTGCAGCGTTTAGTCCCGGCACCTGCAATGGAATAACCCGCTCCACCTTGACATCATCGGGCAACCGTTCCAACTCTTGCTGCGAAGCACCCTTCATGGCGACCCAACATCCTTTTTGATCCATTAAATGTCGCGTTAACGTTACAAACTTTGCGGTTTCGGCGAATGCCCGAGAAATAATACCGTCAAATTTTTTTCCAGCCTCTTCTTGCCAGGTTTCCACACGCGTGTGGTGTACACTCACGTTACGCAATTCCAATTCTATTTTTGCCTGCCGCACAAAACTAACCTTCTTGCTATTACTATCCAAAAGGACGAAAGTCCATTCCGGGCGCATTAACGCCAGCACCAACCCGGGCAATCCCGCACCGCATCCCACATCTAACCAACGCCCCGGCCACAAATGTGGCAAGACGGCAAGACTGTCCAACAAATGGCTAATTACCATCTGTTGTGGCTGACGAATTGCCGTAAGGTTATACACTCGGCCCCATTTCTGCAGCAGGTCCACATAAGCCAACAATTTTTGCTGTGCATCCGGTGTGACATCCAGCCCCAGCTGTACAATACCGAGCGCCAAGTCTTTAGCTTGATTCACGCGCTTTTCTGCTCTTTCTCGTTGCCGGATGGCTCTTTAATTTCTGAAACCATTACATCCCGCTGAAAACCACGCTTCAAATGCACTAATAGCAAAGAAACTGCTGCCGGCGTTATTCCAGAAATACGGGTAGCCTCACCTACCGTTTCCGGCATATGCTGATTAAGCTTTTGTTGCACCTCTATCGACAGGCCCGTCACCGTACGATAATCCATTACCGCTGGCAAACGAGCATTTTCATTGTGCTCATTGCGTGCAATCTCATCCCGTTGCCGCTCAATATAGCCATGATATTTTGCTTGAATTTCAACCTGCTCCGCCACTTTTTCATCAGCCACCGGCTCACCCGCCCCGGGCAAAGTCATCAAATTTGCATAACTCACGTCAGGACGGCGCAATAACTCGTGCAACGCATATTCACGCTCTATCCCTTTACCCAGCACACGTTCCGCATCTTCCTGCGGCAAAAGCTTCGGATTAACCCAAATGGATTTCAGCCGTTCCTGTTCGCGGGCAATTGCAGTACGCTTCAATTCAAATGCCTCCCACTGCGCATCATCAACCACACCCAAGCGGCGCCCGATTTCTGTTAAACGCAGGTCTGCATTATCTTCCCTCAGTTGCAAGCGATATTCGGCACGACTGGTGAACATGCGGTATGGTTCAGACACGCCCCGCGTAATCAAATCATCCACAAGAACCCCAAGATATGCTTCATCACGCCGGGGACACCAACTTTCTCTTCCCTGCACACGCAGTGCGGCATTGATACCCGCCAGCAACCCTTGGGCAGCAGCTTCCTCATATCCCGTAGTCCCATTAATTTGACCGGCAAAAAACAGGTCCGCGATCGCTTTGGTTTCCAATGAATGCTTCAAACCTCGCGGATCGAAATAATCATATTCAATGGCATAGCCCGGTCGTGTGATATGCGCATTTTCCAAGCCTTTAATGGAACGGGCCAACGCCAGCTGCACGTCAAAAGGCAAACTAGTGGAAATTCCATTCGGATATATTTCGTGAGTAGTCAAACCTTCCGGCTCCAGAAAAATCTGGTGCGACTCTTTGTCGGCAAAGCGCGTAATCTTGTCCTCGATAGACGGGCAATAGCGCGGCCCCACACCCTCGATCACCCCGGTAAACATCGGTGAACGATCCAATCCGCCACGAATAATATCGTGCGTATGTTGATTGGTATGCGTAATCCAGCAAGGCAATTGTTGCGGGTGCAGCTGCACCCGCCCCATAAATGAAAATACCGGCACAGGCACATCGCCAGGCTGTTCAATCATCACGGAATAATCAATACTGCGTCCATCAATGCGCGGCGGTGTACCCGTCTTCAACCGGCCCATTGGCAAATCCAGTTCACGCAAACACTGAGCTAAACTAAACGATGGCGGATCGCCCGCTCGTCCCGCCTGATACGACGTTTGTCCAACATGAATCAGGCCGGAAAGGAACGTCCCGGTCGTCAAGACAACAGTTTTTGCAATAAAACGCAGCCCCAGCTGGGTAGAAACCCCACATACCCTGTGGTTTTCCACCAACAAATCGTCCACCGCCTGCTGAAACAACCAAAGATTTGGCGTGTTTTCCAGTCGCCTGCGAATAGCCTGTCTGTACAAAACTCGATCAGCTTGAGCGCGTGTAGCACGCACTGCCGGGCCCTTAGAAGAATTGAGCATGCGGAATTGAATACCGGATTCATCCGTGGCGATAGCCATAGCGCCACCCAGCGCATCTATTTCCTTGACTAAATGCCCCTTTCCAATACCACCAATTGATGGATTACACGACATTATTCCGAGCGTCTCAATATTATGCGTGAGCAACAAAGTGGCACAACCCATGCGCGCACTGGCAAGAGCAGCCTCTGTCCCAGCATGACCGCCGCCCACGACAATGACATCAAATTTATTCGGAAAATCCATCTTTGTATTTTCTATACTGCCTGTTACGAACAACAATAATCTGTTTAATAAGAAAACAGCGTAAATCATACATCAAAATGAAATGCCCACCGCAAACCCTCATGCCAATTGTTTCACGTGAAACAACCAGCGAGTAATTTTATTTCGGTATCCAAGTTAAGCGATTTTACCCGGAACCTTCGGGGTAGCACATATCACGTCCGCATTCTGCGCCCGGTGACGCAAAGCATGATCGATCAGCACCAACGCCAGCATGCCCTCGGCGATTGGTGTGGCGCGAATACCCACACACGGATCGTGACGGCCATGCGTTTCCACCAGCACTGGCTCACCTGCTTTATTGATGGAGCGGCGCGGAAGGCGAATGCTGGATGTCGGCTTTATGGCGATGTGCGCCACGATGTCCTGCCCAGTAGAAACACCTCCCAGTATGCCGCCGGCATGATTGGATAAGAATCCCTGCGGCGTAATTTCATCGCCGTGCTCACTGCCTTTCTGCGTAACAGAAGCAAAACCCGCACCAATTTCGACCCCTTTTACCGCATTAATGCTCATCATGGCATAGCCAATTTCCGCATCAAGACGATCGTATACCGGTTCACCCCAGCCCACAGGCATATGTTCAGCTACGACGGTAAGTTTGGCGCCAATGGAATCGCCGGATTTACGCAACGCATCCATATAAGTTTCCAGCTGCTCAACATAACTGCTATCTGCGATAAAGAAGGGGTTGCGGTTAACATCATCCCAACTTTTAAACGGCACAGCCACTTCGCCTAATTGCGACAAATACCCCCGTATTACAACACCATAGCGTTCATTCAACCATTTTTTCGCAATCGCTCCGGCTGCCACGCGCACAGCGGTCTCGCGTGCCGATGCACGCCCGCCCCCGCGATGATCGCGAATGCCATATTTCTGCCAATAGGTATAATCAGCATGACCAGGCCGGAAACTTTCGGCAATATTGCCATAGTCTTTGCTACGCTGATCTTCATTACGGATCAACAACGCAATCGGCGTACCCGTGGTTTTACCTTCAAAAATACCGGATAAAATTTCCACCGTGTCCGACTCACGTCTTTGAGTAACATGTCGTGAAGTGCCAGGTTTGCGGCGATCCAATTCTCGCTGGATATCTGCCACGTCCAGTGCCATCCCGGGTGGACAACCATCTACCACACACCCAATTGCAACACCGTGCGACTCCCCGAAAGATGTGACACAAAATAAAGTACCTAATGTATTTCCAGCCATAACTCAGCCCGCATAAATTTATGCGGCAAGTCTAACATACCCATCTCACCCAAGCCATTTTGCGATACGATTAACGTGTCATTGACTTTTTTGAGAGACTTCCGCATGACTTGTCACATCAATCGAATTTTCTCCGCCAAACTAGATAATTAACAACCACTTCCAGATTACCCGATGAAAGCAATTTTAATGACCGCCGCTGGCAGTCCTGATGTACTACAGTTGCGCGAACTTCCATTACCCGAGCTACCGTCCAAACACCATATACGTATTAAGTTGGCTGCGGCTGGCATTAATCCACTTGACGCCAAATTACGCACCGAACCGGCCTATTATCCCGACAATCTCCCCGCCATCCTGGGTTGCGATGGTGCCGGGATAGTAGATGCCATTGGCACGGACGTAACACGGTTTACTGTTGGTGACGCGGTTTATTTCTACAACGGCGGTATCGGCGACGATCCCGGCTGCTATGCCGAATATACCACCGTACATGAGGACTACTGCGCCCTAAAACCAGCCAACCTCAACCTGCATGAAAGCGCCGCATTACCGCTAGTACTGATCACCGTATGGGAGGCATTAATTGAGCGCGGTAATCTACAAGCCAATCAAACCATTCTCATCCATGCCGCAGCCGGGGGAGTCGGTCATATCGCCGTGCAGCTGGCCCGCTATCTGGGCGCACATGTCGCGGTAACCGTAAGCGATGACAAAAAAGCTGGACTGGCATACGGGCTTGGCGCTGAAAAAATCATTCATTATCGGGAACAGGATTTTATTCAAGAGACTCTTGCCTGGACCGCAAACAAAGGGGTGGACGCAATCTTTGATACCGTGGGAGGCGAGATTTTTCTGCGCTCCTTCAATGCGGCACGCATTGGCGGCAAAATAATCAGCTTGCTATCCACCCCGTTATCATTAGCTGATGCCCAATTAGCGCGATTACGCAATCTGTCGTTAAGTTATGAACTCATGCTTACACCGCAAGTGATGCATTTGCATGACGAGCGTATTCGCCAACGAAAAATATTGGAGCAGGGCGCACAGCTAATTGAAGCAGGCAAACTTGGCGTACTGATACATAAAATCTTGCCGTTAAAAGATGCTGCTGAGGCACACCGCCTTATAGAACAGGGCGGTGTCACCGGCAAAATTGTGCTGGCAATAGATTAGTTTCATTGGCAATGATCTTACGGCTCAATGCGGGCATCGTTCCATCCAATTTGGTTTGCCTTAATCAGCGAGCATTGCATAACCGTCATTTCGAAATATGCACCAAGACCCGCTATTTTCCAATACAAAATCGACTGAATATTTCACCAAGCAGATCATCCGCGCTAAACTCCCCGGTAATAGAATTCAATCCCTCTTGAGCAAGTCGCAACTCTTCCGCACACAGTTCCGGGCGTATTATTTCCTCTGCAGCCCGTTGTAAATGGCCACGCGCATCCATTAATGCATGAATATGGCGTTCCCGTGCCATAAATATACCCGCCTCTTGATGCCAACCAAGCAGAGATAACAGCTTGTTCCGCAAACCATCAATGCCCACACCTGTTATCGCCGATATGTAACAGTGATTTTCATCAGCCTCTTTATTCATAACCGCATGCTGGGTCAGCAAGTCAATTTTATTAAATACCTGTAACCGAGGTATGTCACTCGGCAATTTATCCAAAATTTCCTGATCTGCACCGGTCATGCCATATCTGGCATCCAATAGAACCAATATAGCATCCGCTTTTTTTAGCACCGCATGCGTTCGTGCGATCCCCATCTGCTCTACTGTATCCTCAGATTTACGTAATCCAGCCGTATCTATAATATGTAACGGTACGCCATTAATTTGTATAGCCTGATTAATAAGATCGCGCGTGGTGCCCGGAAACTCACTCACCAAAGCGACATCTTCTCCGCTCAATCGGTTAAGCAAACTTGATTTGCCGACATTCGGCTGTCCCACCAAAACAATGTGCGCGCCTTCTCGCAACAAGCTCCCTTGTTGCGCTAAACTCAAAATCCTTTCCAATTCTGCACGCAATCCAGTCAACCGCGTGTCTCGTTGTATGACATCCGGCGCGTCTATTTCTTCTTCCGGAAAATCCAACATGGCTTCGACCAGCATACGCAACGAAATCAATCCATCCACCAAACAATGAATCACCTTGGAAAATTCACCTTGAAGCGAACGCATAGCACTGCGCGCAGCCTGGCTAGTGGTAGCCGATATCAAATCGGCGACACTTTCCGCCTGTGCCAAATCAAGTTTATCGTTAAGAAAGGCTCGCTGCGTGAATTCACCCGGTTGGGCCAGGCGCGCCCCAAGTTCAAGACAGCGCTGCAGCACTAATTGCAGGACAGCTGTGCCGCCATGCCCCTGCAATTCCAAAATATCTTCGCCCGTATAAGAATATGGGGCAGGAAAGAACAAGGCAATGCCCTGATCCATGATTTGCCCTTGTGCGTCCAAAAAAGAGGCATATGACGCACGGCGCGGGTAGGGCACCTTCCCTAAAAGAGCCTGTGCAAATGGCCTAAGGTCATTCCCGGAAAGCCTGACCACACCAATACCACCTTGTCCGTGAGGCGTAGCAATTGCGGCAATAACATCAGGCTTTGGCTGCGCCTTTGACATTCGTCTCCAACCCACGAGTAATGTACCATTGCTGAACAATAGAAAGTATATTATTTACAATGGAATACAACACCAACCCAGCCGGGAAGAAGAAAAATACCACACTAAATACTATGGGCAATGTTTTCATAAGCTTGGCTTGCAACGGATCAGGTGGAGCCGGATTCAATTTGCTTTGAATTATCATGGTAGTTCCCATGATTAACGGTAAAACATAATAGGGATCAGGCACAGACAGATCGGTAATCCAACCAAAAAACGGAGCGTACCGCAATTCAACACTTGCTAAAATAGCCCAGTACAACGCGATAAATACCGGTATTTGAACAAGCATTGGCAAGCATCCCCCAAGTGGATTAATTTTCTCCGTTTTATACAGCTCCATCATCGCCTTATGCAAACGCTCGCGATCATCGCCATATTGCTGTTTGATTTTTTCCAGCTTGGGTGCGACTACTCGCATTTTTCCCATGGAGCGATAACTGGCGGCAGACAACGGGAAAAATAGCAATTTAATAAAGACCGTCAATAGAATAATTGCCACACCCCAATTAAATACCCAACCATGCAGATAAGAAAGTAACCAGAATAACGGGGTAGAAATAATTGTCAGCCACCCATAATCTACTGTTAACCCTAATCCTGGCGCTATTTCATCCAACGAAGTTTGCGCTGGTCCAGCATAAAGTGGTACGTTAATTTTTGCGGTTTGATTTGGTGCAATGGCTGTTACCGGTAAAATGACACCCACTGAATAAAGATCATTTTCCAGCTTTCTAGTGTAATACTCGCGTTGCAATTTATCTTTAGGCAGCCATGCCGCTACAAAATAATGTTGCAGCATTCCAGCCCAACCATTGTCAGCACTTTGAGAATGTTTGGTTTTATCCTTTTCAATGTCAGGAAAACCCACTTTCTGGAATTTATCCTTATCCGTATAAATAGCGGTACCCGTATACGTCGGCAAAAACATTGATGCTCCTTCCGGTGTGGATTTATCTCGCACCAATTGAAAATATGCGGACGGAGTAAGCGGACTGATTCCAATATTTTCGATTTCATAACCCACATCTATCAGGTAACCGCCCCGATGAAATACGTAAACCTTTGTTACTTTTGCGCCAACTATATTTGTAGCGAGTAATCTTACCTCGATCGTATCCTTACCCTCGGCTAATTGATATTCATTTGCCTGAGCAGTGTATGCGGCATTGTGTGTAGGTAACCCAGAGCCAAGCAAACCTGTTTGAGCAATATAAGTATGCGCCGCACGATCCTGCAGTAATACAAAAGGTTTATTCTTGTTTTTGCTATCTCGCTGCTGTAAAAACTCCAAACGACGTAAATCTCCGCCTACGGTATTAATTTCCGCCGTCAAATAATCGGTTTTTACAATAACTTTTTGCCCGCTCTGCGCTTTTTGTTGGGAAATACCTGTAATTACGCTAGGATTAACCGTAACTGATTTATCAGGTGTATCGCCAGTTGTTGGTGATGCAGTAACTTTTGGAACAGCATTAAGTGTTGTTTGCATTATTGGCTGCTGTGTGCGCTGCCAATTTTCCCACAACAACATTATTGATACTATAAATGTCAATAAAAAGAATAGCCTAAGCAGCTTGTGAAAATCCATATGGTTTCGCCTATGTAAATCTATGGAGCAGGATCGTAACCACCGGGATTCCAGGGATTACAACGAATTACTCGCTTCATGCTCAACCAAGCACCATACCAAACACCATGTTTAGTAATAACTTCATGAGCATATTGAGAACAACTTGGCGTAAAACGACAAGTTGGTGGCATGAGCGGACTCAGTAAATATTGATATATTTTTATCAACCTGAGTAAGAGTTGTCGCATCACATGTGGACGGATTGAAATAATCGTAATAAGGCCTGCCGTCCTTCAACCCAAGTCTCAGAATTAAATTGCCGTTTAGCCCGCACCACTACATCCATTGAGGATGAAACTGAAAAATTAAGCCGAAAGATATCTCGAATCATTCGCTTTGCAAAATTTCTGGATACTGCCTTTGGCATACTTTTTTTACTGGCTATTATCCCAAGACGAGAATAACCGTTCTCATTTTTTCGAGTGTAAACTGTAAACCATTTATTACTTAAACAATCGGCGCGAAGTACCAACTCAAACTCTATTGGTTGCCTAATCCGACGGCATTGCGGTAAACCTTTTTTAAACTCAGACAGCAAGACGCACACGGCCTTTTGCTCGACGAGCAGCTATAACAGCCCTCCCCCCTTTAGTTTTCATTCGAACTAAAAATCCATGAGTCCGTTTTCTTTTGGTAACAGATGGTTGATATGTACGTTTCATTGCGAATATCCCTTTATTAATATTTAAAAACCCGCTATTACATTATTTACGCGAGTATATGTCAAGCCAATTTTCATCTACGTAATTTATTTTTATCTTTAAAACTTCCTGTAATCAATAAGATTCACCATGAATAATATTTATTTTTTAATTAACTTCTATAGTTTTAGTACCTGTTAATTATTACACTTCAAATTTTGTCTACATACATTAAATATTTTTTCAGTATGTATGTAGTAGAATGACTCAACGTTTTTTGCATTATTATTTGGAAATTATGCGAATCAAAACACTATGGGATACTTGTCTCCTTTTTTTTGAAGGTACACTTACCTCTCAACAATTTAATTCTTGGATAAAACCTCTAGTTTTTGAAATTCAAGGTTCTCAAATTACCTTAACTGCTCCTAATAGTTTCACATTAAAACTTGTACAAGAAAGATTTTTACCGGAAATTTCTAAACAAGCCGAATTATTTTTATCATGTCCACCTAGTTTCGAATTACGTGTTAAAGAAAAACCTCTTGAAGTTCATCCATTAAAATTACCAGTCGCTCCTAATAATACTGCAACACCTGTTTTGTCTGTACCACGACTTATTGTCAATAAGCATACTGATAGACAAAACGAGCAAAATAAACTTAATCCTTTATTGTCATTTGATAATTTTGTTACAGGTAAAGCAAATCAATTAGCACATGCTGCAGCAATACAAGTTGCTGAAACTCCTGGAACAACATACAACCCATTATTTATTTATGGCGGGGTCGGATTAGGTAAAACCCATTTAATTCAATCTATTGGTAATCATATAAGACAAGAAAATGCCAGAGCAAAAATTTGCTATGTTCATGCTACTAACTATATTTCAGATGTAGTTCGAGCCTTTCAAACAAAAAAATTTGATGAATTTAAACAATTTTATAATTCGCTAGATTTACTGTTGATTGATGATATTCAATTTATTGCTGATAAACCTGGAACCCAGCAAGAATTTTTCTATACACTTAATTCATTAATTGATACACACAAACAAGTTGTAATTACATGTGATTCTTTCCCTAAAGATATTTCAGGAATAACACCCAGACTTACTTCACGATTTAGCTGGGGATTAACCGTTGCAATTGAACCCCCAGAATTAGAAATGCGGGTGGCGATACTTTTACAAAAAGCTACAATTTCAAATAATCCAATAAGTGAAGATGTAGCTTTTTTCATTGCCAAACATATTCGTTCTAATATCCGAGAATTAGAAGGGGCACTTAAACGTATTGATGCATATTCCAAATTTCACAAACGTAATATTTCTGTAGAACTTGCAAAAGAAGCATTAAAGGATTTATTGGCTTCTCAAAATAAACAAATTTCAATAGAAAACATACAAAAGACTGTAGCCGATTTTTACCGTATCAAAGTTGCTGATCTACTTTCTAAAAAACGTACACGTTTAATTGCCCGACCTAGACAAATTGCAATGTGTTTAGCAAGAGAATTAACCCAATTAAGTTTACCTGAAATTGGAGCTTCATTCGGAGGCCGTGACCATACAACAGTTATGTATGCATGTAAAACCATTGAAAGCTTAAGAAATTTGGATTCGCCTTTAAATGAAGATGTTAATTTATTAAATCAAATATTACGTAACTAAATATTTGATTATTTTTTGTGTATAACTGCTATAAAAAAAATTTAATAAAAATTGTACACAAAAATTATGTTATCAAAACATTACTTATACACATCTTTTTATAAACCCTAATATATTCTAAATAAAAAAGAATATTGCATTATTCGCTATAGATAATATCTATTATTGTTATTCTTAAAGGTATATAAGAATGTTTATTAAACCAATAAAAAAAGATAAATTATTAAATGCTCTTCAAAAAATTGTTGGAATAGTTGAGCGCAAACAACCTCTTCCAATTTTATCAAATGTATTAATTGAAAAAACAGGATTAAACATACACTTAATTGCAACAGATCTTGAAATTCAAATTGCAACCCAATTTACAGATGAAAATCAAGTAATTTCTGATATAGCAATAACAGTAGCAGCTAAAAAATTACAAGAAATCCTTAAAGTTTTACCTGAAGGAAGCTTAGTTGAATTAGAAATACATCAAAACCGACTTTTAGTAAAAGTTAATAAGAGCAAATTTACTTTACAAACGTTACCCGCTCAGGATTTTCCAAAAATTCTAGAAAAATTAGAGCAATCTGTAAAAATTCCAATAAAACAAGGAAAACTTAAAAAGTTGTTAAGCATGGTTCAATATGCCATGGCACAACAAGATATTCGATATTATTTAAATGGTGTTTTATTGGTTATTGACGGAAATTTTTTAAAATTAATAGCAACTGATGGGCATCGCCTTGCATACGTTATTACTAAATTTGAACAAGAATATTCAAAACGTGAAGTTATATTACCTAGAAAAACAATTAATGAACTTATACGACTTTTAAATGAAACAGAAGATCAAATCACTTTTGAACTGGCTGAAAATCAAGTTCGTATGACTTTTTCAGATGTCATTTTAACTTCAAAGGTTATTGATGGTAAGTTTCCTGATTATGAACGTGTAATTCCAAACTATACTAACCAACTTCTATTAAACAGAAATGAAATATTACAAGCATTACAACGTGCAGCAGTATTATCAAATGAAAAATTTAAAGGAGTACGGTTTGTTCTTACAGAAAAAAATTTGCGCATTATAAGTAATAACAATGAACAGGAAGAAGCGCAAGAAGATATGGAAATAGATTATCAAGGAACCGCGCTGGATGTTGGTTTTAACGTTAATTATTTAATGGAAGGATTAAATAATGTAACTGCACCAATAATTAAATTTTCTTTTGGTGATGCTAATAGCAGTATTTTAATCACTATTCCAGATAATGAAGAATTTAAATATGTAGTTATGCCAATGCGTATTTAATAAAAATAATATTGATTCAAATAAATTCAATATATTCAGTATAAAAAATAAAAACATATAAATATATAATCCATAATAAACAGATACATTTTTAATGTTCCACGTGAAACAAATGAAAGAACAATAATGAACGAATATAATTCCACCAGCATTAAAGTTCTCAAAGGATTAGAAGCAGTAAGAAAACGTCCCGGAATGTATATTGGAGATACCAATGACGGTAGTGGCTTACATCATATGGTATTTGAAGCAGTTGATAATGCTGTAGATGAAGCATTAGCAGGTTATTGCAATGAAATTACAGTAATTATTTATCCAGATAATTCAATTGGTGTAGTTGATAATGGACGGGGTATTCCAACGGATATTCATGAAGAAGAAAATCGTTCTGCTGCAGAAGTAATTATGACGGTATTACATGCAGGTGGTAAATTTGACGGAAATTCTTATAAAGTTTCAGGTGGTTTGCATGGTGTAGGGGTATCTGTAGTTAATGCTTTGTCTGAATGGTTACGATTGACAATTCATAGAGATAACAAAGTTCATTTTATGGAATTTCGTTTAGGAGAGCCAGTTGCTCCCCTAAAAGTAATAGGTGAAACAAATAAACGTGGTACCGAAGTACATTTTTTACCCAGTAAAAACGTTTTTGGCTCAGTAGATTTCCACTTTGATATTTTAGCCAAACGGTTGCGTGAGCTTTCTTTCTTAAATAATGGAGTAAAAGTTTCGTTAATTGATAAACGAAATGGTAAAGAAGAACTTTTTGCATTTACTGGTGGGGTAAAGGGTTTTGTGGAATATATGAATAGAAATAAAAATGTTATTCATAAAAATGTTTTTTATACGATCATTGAAAAAGAAGGAATAACAGCTGAAATTGCTATGCAATGGAATGATTCTTATCAGGAAACTGTACAATGCTTTACTAATAATATTCCACAACGCGATGGTGGTACGCATTTGACAGCAATGCGTACCGCAATGACCCGTACTTTAAATCAATACATTGAATCAGAAGAAATTGCTAAAAAGGCAAAAGTTGAAACAACAGGCGATGATATGCGTGAGGGATTAACAGCGATACTTTCGGTAAAGCTTCCCGACCCCAAGTTTTCTTCACAAACCAAAGACAAACTGGTTTCATCTGAAATACGACCCATTGTCGAAGAAGTGGTTAGCCAACAATTAATGGCTTTTTTATTGGAAAATCCAAACGATGCCAAAATAATTGTTGGAAAAATTATAGAAGCTGCACGTGCCAGAGAGGCTGCACGTAAAGCACGTGAATTAACCCGCCGCAAAGGGGTGTTAGATGGTATGGGATTGCCGGGTAAATTAGCTGATTGTCAAGAAAAAGACCCCGCATTATCCGAATTATACTTAGTTGAGGGTGATTCAGCCGGAGGTTCGGCAAAGCAAGGAAGAGACCGTAAATTTCAGGCCATTTTGCCCCTAAAAGGTAAAATTCTAAATGTAGAAAGAGCACGGTTTGAAAAAATTATTTCATCGCAGGAAATTGCCACATTAATTACAGTATTGGGAACGGGTATTGGTCGCGATGAATATAACCCGGACAAATTGAGATATCACCGAATAGTGATAATGACGGATGCTGATGTGGATGGTTCACATATTCGTACGTTATTGCTGACTTTTTTCTATCGTCAAATGCCGGAACTGGTTGAACGCGGTCACGTTTATATTGCACAGCCACCGCTTTATAAAATCAAACAGGGTAAGGAAGAACGGTATTTAAAAGATGATCATGAAATGAAAACGTTCATGCTTCGCTCAGCACTTGTTAATGCCGAGTTACATACAGATCAAGATGTACCAGCATTAAAAATTGAAACACTCGAGTACTTGGCAAAAGAATATTTTCTTGCGGAGGCCATAATAGATCGGTTATCCAAGGTTATCGCAAAAGAAGTTTTATATGCAATACTTAAGCAGCCAGATATTCAATTGGAAAATAAAGAACAAGCAGAACAAAGTGCAATAAACTTACAGCAAGTTTGCGGCCCGGAAATAATTGTAAAAGCGGAAATAAATCCAGGAAATGGTGAAAACCGGTTGTATTTGGAAAAACAGTTTCACGGTAACTATTCCATAAGCTACATTGAGCAGAGTTTTTTGTTGAGCGGAGATTACACACAACTTAAACAAACCGCCCAAGCGTTAGATGGTTTGTTAGGTAAAGGTGCCTATATTAAACGGGGAGAACAGCGCAAATCTGTAGCTGATTTTAAACAAACCATTGAATGGTTGTTGGAGGAAGCAAAACGTGGAGTTAGTATCCAGCGTTATAAAGGATTAGGAGAAATGAACCCAGAGCAGTTATGGGAAACTACCATGGATACGAAAAATCGTATTTTACTGCGTGTACAAATTCAAGATTTGATTGCGGCAGATGAAATATTTACGACATTGATGGGAGATATTGTAGAGCCGCGCCGTGCATTTATTGAACAAAATGCACTGGGGGTTAAAAATCTAGATGTATAAAAAATGGTAATTTTGCATGGTATTCAACGTAATTAAATTAACATAGAAAATAATTAAAATAGGTAAAAACTGATTAAAAAAGGATCCCCCAAGGGATCCTTTTTTATGTACATGCTACATATATTAATAAACATATAGTTTTAATGTCGCTGTATCCACTCAATTAAAGCATTTTGTACCTGTTGTCCTGCTATAGCATTGGGATGATTGATGAAAAAAACTAAAACCCATTGTTTCCCACTGCGAGATCGCACATAACCGGCAACGGCTTGCACACTTTCCAATGAGCCGGTTTTTAAGTGGGCATGATTTGCTGCCTTACTATCGGCAAGGCGTTTTTTAAAAGTTCCATCCACACCGACAATGGGCAAGGAAGCCTCGAATTCTGTTGCCCAAGGACTATATTGAGCATTACTCAATAATAGTGCCAAACTGTGCGGACTGATTCGTTCACGTCGAGAAAGCCCGGCTCCGTTTTCTAGTACCAATTCAGGAAAGAACAAATTTTTTTGTGCCAACCAGTTGTGAAGAATTAATTTACTGCGAGTCAGGTCGGCGGGAATCCCATTTGATCCACTTAAACTTAAAAAAAGCTGACGCGCCATGACATTATTGCTGAATTTGTTAATGTCGCGGATCAATTCAGCCAGTGGCGCAGAATAGTGAGTGGTAAACAGAGTTGAACTATTTGTAACGTTACCGTCACGAAAGGTGCCTTGTAGTGTGCCGCCCATTTCCTGCCATAACGCACGAAATACGGCATAGAAATAATTTGGGTGGGCTAATAAACTGATATGTTGCTCTTGTTCACCGCAAAGAACCGGAAAAGTCCCCTGTATAAGTAAAGTGTTGTCTTGCAATTGCATGGACAGCGCATCATTCCATTCACTACAATTTTTCTGTGTAGTCACTACCGTAACGCGATTATCCAGCTTAATACCTGCAAGTTCCGGCATGCTGATAATCTTTATTTTTTCGTCCGTTGGAATAAAACGTAGGCTTATAGAATTAAAATTTAGCAGCAATGCATCCGGCCCCGTATTATAAGGACGCATCGGTGCATTATCGAATTCTGCGGGATTATGCGGGGCGAACTGAAATGCAGTATGGTCAAGCACCAGATCACCGCTGATTTCACGTAGACCACGACTACGCAACTCATGTAACCATAACCATAATTTTTCCAGCGTCAATTTGGGATCGCCGTAACCCTTCAAGATCAAATCGCCATGCAACACACCTTGTTCCAGTTTGCCGTCAAGGTAAGCCTCTGTCTTCCAATGATACGCAGGGCCCAATATCTCCAGTCCGGCGTAGGTGGTGAGGAGTTTCATGGTTGAAGCCGGACTCATGGGTTGTTTTGCATTCACGCTGATGAGCGGTTTACGTGCATTAACTTCACGTACTTCTACCCCGATGCTGTTCAGCGGAATATGTGCTAGTTGTAGCGATTTTAGTACGGACGGGGGCAATGTATCGGCATGAGTATTGGAAATAAGACTAGAGATAAGTAGCAGGGCATAAAGTGGCTTCATGAATACCTCGTACACTCGGTATTTCCATATTTAGGAATGCCGGATTTAAATAGGCTGCGTTATTGAATTAAGCGATTGCCGCAATTATGGCCAGAATATTTTCAATCAACAAATGCATTTCAGCTTCGTTGATAACATAGGGTGGGATGAAATAAATTGTATTGCCAATGGGTCTCAGCAGCAGCTCTTTCTCCAGCGCGAGGCTAAAACAGCGTTGCGCGAAATTGTCGCGCAAACCATCCACCTCAAACGCCCAGATCATGCCAGTGTTGCGGAAATTTTTTACGTGGGGATGGTTACGTAAGGGTTCGGCAATGCGGTTGAGATAAATGGCTTTATCGCGGTTGGTGGCAATAACATTGTCTTGTTCAAAGATGTCTAAAGTAGCGAGTGCCGCACGACAGGCTAATGGATTGCCCGTATAGGAATGAGAATGCAAAAATCCACGCGCCACTTTATCGGCATAAAATGCCTGATAGATTGTATCGGTAGTCATTACCACGGACAGGGGTAGATAGCCACCACTAAGCCCTTTGGACAAACAAAGAAAATCCGGCGCAATTCCTGTTGCCGTATTATTTTGGTCGGGGATTTTTTCTGCTTGTTCGCAAGCGAACATTGTTCCTGTCCGTCCCATTCCCACTGCAATTTCATCGGCAATGAAATGTACATTGTATCGATCGCATAACTCGCGCGCACGGGTCAAGTAAACAGGATGATGCATAGCCATGCCTGCAGCTCCCTGCACCAACGGTTCGATGATGAAAGCGGCAATATTCTGATGTTGTTGCTGCAAGTGTGTTTCAAGTTGCGCCGCGCAACGTATAGCATAATCCCAGGGGCTTTCTCCGGGTGTTGCATTGCGCCAGTCAGGACTTAATACAGTGATATTCGGTTTGACCAGCGCACCATACGCTTCATTGAAAAGGGGAATATCGGTTACGGACAATGCGCCCAGTGTTTCACCGTGGTAGCTGTTTTGTAAACTGATGAAATTGCACTTACTCGGCTGATTATTGTTGCGCCAATAATGTACGCTCATCTTTAGCGCAATTTCGATGGCCGATGCACCGTCTGAGGCGTAAAAACAATGACCCAGGCCGACAGGCGCTAATTGCGCCAATCGTTCGGAAAGTTGTACCACGGGCTCATGGGTAAAGCCGGCCAGCATTACATGTTCCAGTTGTTCTAACTGCAGGGCAATAGCGGTATTAATGCGCGGGTTACAATGCCCGAATAAGTTCACCCACCATGAACTGACCGCATCCAAATAGCGCCTGCCGTCGAAATCATATAGCCAAATACCTTGCCCACGCTGGATAGGTATCAGCGGTAGGATCTCATGATGTTTCATTTGTGTGCACGGGTGCCACACAGCGGAACGGGAACGGGCAAGCAAGTTGATGTTAGGCATGGCAGATATCAAAGGTTACCCAGCAGACTTGGTGCATCTTGTTGTTATGGGGTTAAATCATCCTAGTTGCAACCGCTAATTGGACAAGGAGCTTTTGTACTAGGTGAAAGTGTTTAATCCAGCATTTATTCCAGCGTATCGTCCACCTTACCCCCTATCTTCGTACTTCATCAAATTTGTCTCCTATACGCAAAGTCACGCGCAAATGAAATATCACGGGAAAATATGGCCTTCACGTTTCATTAGCATTTCATCGTGATGCATCCATGCTAATTATGGAGCTGGGAAAACCCTGCCTTCACGTTTCATTAGCACTTCATCTGTCACGCCCACCTCCGCTATACCGCTGAAGTCGATATCGACATGGGATTTACCACCGAAACCGGAACCGGTTTTACCTTTGGTAAAATTATCAAGTGCTAGTTTGTAGGCTGCATTGGGTAGTGGTATGTACTTTACTTCTTCCACTAAAATCGATGCTTGTTTGAGATAAAACGTAATGAACTCTTTAACCTCGGGTTTTTGTGCGGCTTTTTCGCTAACGTAGATAAAAATCGGACGTGAAAGAGGCCGGTAGGTGCTGTTTTTAACTGTTTCCAAACTGGGCAAGACTTGTGGTTTATTTTCTCCGGATTTAATTGGAATCGCTTTTAGTTTAGGGGCGTTTTCAGCGTAGTAGGCATAGCCGAAGTAACCAATAGCGTTATTATCACCCGAGACACTCTGCGCCAATAATTTGTCATCATCAAATGCATTGAAGTCGAGACGGCTGGATTTGGCTTTGCCAACAATTACTTCAGTGAAAAAATCAAATGTGCCAGAGTCAGCATCCGGGCCAAATAATTTCATGGGAGTATTAGGCCAGGCAGGATTAATCTGATTCCAGGTAGTAATTTTTCCTTGAGCAGCGGGTTCCCACATTTTTTTGAGCTCGGCCACAGTTATGCTGTTTACCCAATTATTATTAGGATTGACTACCACCGTCAGTGCATCATAAGCCACGGGCAGCTCGATAAATTTGACACCGTGTTTATCGCACTCTTTTATTTCCTCATTCAAGATCGGGCGGGAGGCATTTGCAATATCAATCTGCCCGCTACAGAGTTTTTTGAATCCGCCATTAGTACCGGAAATACCGATGGTTATTTTAGGCGCATCTTTTTTAATGGATTGAAATTCTTCAGTTACCGCTTCGGTGACGGGGAATACGGTGCTTGAGCCATCAATTTTGATGATCGCGACAGCGTTAGCAACGTTGGTAGCGCTAATCAGCACACTTAATGCAGTGAATATACCTAGAACTTTAAGATTGAGCGATTTCAACATGTTTGTCTCCATTCGGTTAATTGTAATGCCGCCATATACGGCAATACCTCCATATTAAGTACTCAATGTTGCAGGATTGTGACACTTAATAATATCGTCAGACATAAATTTTTTAGAAATTAAAGGGTCATACGACAGGATAAATCAAGTAGTTTTTATTCTCCCATAGTTGCTTTGTGAATCCAATTGGTCATCAATTTGCTACGGTAGACTGTCAAATTGCTCGAACTTTAGATTTTTCATCTTGCTGTATTACCGGGTTGGTGCCCTAGAAAACTTAGTGGGCCGATTAGGATAAAAGTTTCGTTTAATAAGTTGCAAAGAAACACAACGGTGATTGTGTTTGCAGTTTTGTTACGCAAGTGCGGTCTTGCTGTTTTTGTAAGGCCATAATCACGTTTATGCAGCATATTGTTTTTGAATAATTTTGTGCCTATATTTCAGGCTGGAATGAAATATAGAATTATCAAAAAGTTGTGTCATAAAACTGTCATGTTTTCTCCTTAGAATGTTTGCACGACTCAAGAATTATCTTGGATCGGTAAAGTTATTTTTCTTGGAGAAAAAATGCAAGCATCCAAAAGTTATATAGCCAAGTCAAATTTGAATGGCAAATTGAGATATACCACATTGTCAGTTGCTATACTGACAATGCTGGGGGGCGTTGCGATTCCGACACAAGCTGCCCAGTTGTACGTGGATACACAAACCCAACAAGTATTCACAGCACCGGGTGCAAATAGGGTTAAGCTTAGTGAGTTTGAAGAAGTTAATGAGGCTGCGGGCAAAGCCCCCCCGGAAGAACTGAAAGTACTGGAAACCAAGCTTCGTCAAAAGAAAAAACTGGCAGAGCTTAAAGCAACCGAGGAACTGACAGCAGCCCTGACGCCCAAGGAAAACTGGACCGACAGGATCAGCCTGCGTGGCTACAGCCAGATGCGTTTCAACCAACCGATATCTGGAGATCGCGCCAACCTAGCATCTGCCGGTGACAGATTTATCGGGGATAACCAGAGTTTTGGAATTCGACGTGCCCGAGTAGTTCTCTCGGGCGACGTTAGCGACCATTTATACATCTACATTCAACCGGAATTCAATGCCAGCCCGGACGGATCAGCGTCGCAGGGTGGAAAGGCTCAGCTTCGAGATTGGTACTCCGATATTTCTTTCGACGATAAAAAAGAATACCGTATCCGCGCCGGTGTATCCAAGGTTCCTTACGGTTTTGAAATACTTCAGTCGAGCCAGAACCGCATAGCGCTAGATCGTGCCGACGCCGTCAACATCGCCTCCCGTGACGAACGTGAAATGGGTTTGATGTTCTACTGGGCACCAGCGCATATCCGTGATCGCTTCAGGGATCTGGTGCGTAGCGGTCTCAAAGGCTCGGGCGATTATGGCGTATTGGGACTGGGTATTTACAACGGTCAAGGTCTGAACCGTACTGAGCTCAATGATAACCTTCATAAAGTAGTCCGCCTGACCTATCCGTTCAAGTTCGACAGCGGCCAGTTTTTCGAGGTTGGTATATCTGCTTTATCCGGCAAATATATTCCGACAGCCGGCGCGATTAGCGTCGGCGGGGTCAATGTAACCCCTAAGGTTGATGGCAAAGGCGTGCTGGACGACCGCGCAGGCTTGCATGCTGTGTTGTATCCTCAGCCCTTTGGCTTGCAAGGTGAGTGGAACTGGGGCCATTCCCCCCAGTTAAGCGCTGACCGCAAACAGCTCCAATCTGCCAGCCTCAATGGCGGATACGTCCAAGCCATGTACAAATTGAACAATGCTTACGGCAACTGGATTCCCTATGTCAAATGGCAGCAATACGATGGCTCCGAAAAGTTTTCAACGAACACACCGAACTCGCGCCTGCAGGAAAAAGAGATCGGCGTTGAATGGCTACCCATACCTGCAGTGGAGTTAACTGTGGCCTACGCCAATATGGATAGAACCAATGTAAACACGTTCGTTTCATCTTTGAATGGCTACAGACAAGTTAAAGCCGATCTGCTGCGTGTACAGTTGCAGTGGAATTTCTGATTCACGTTATGGGGCTCTATCGCCATTGGAAAACATGGATAGGGCCACATCTTGTGTCGGCCTCGTAATATGAGGTGGGTTCGTAATCGTGCAGTCCAACGGGTTCAGCAACTAGCCGACTTTCACAATTATTGCAGCATTTGACGCCAGTTCTGCGTAATAATATTGGCCGCATGAATTCATGGTGTTGATTATTGACAACTCGCCTCAAATGAACTGGCATGAAACTACGGTTGTGTAATCACAGCCCTTTGTGTAGTTGGTCCGATGCGTTGATACAAACGGAAAGGTTCCGATTTAACCCCCTTGCGGTTGCCTTCCCATAGCTTGACCCAGGCTGTTTCTTTTTCCACTAAGCTGGTGGCACGTTCTCCATGCACCAGCAGCAGATCGCAAACGAGTTGTGCTTGAGTGTGCGTGGTGATATTTCCCAAGTATTGCAACATGGCGCGCTGGGTATCGCCTACATCTAGGCTCGCAATGCAACCATGGTGTTTTGGCATGGCCTGCTTAAGAGAAACGACCATGCCACGATAGCTCTTGCTGTTATTTAGCCATGGGAGCCATAATGTCATGGCAAGTACCCACAACAGTGTTAGGCCCCCTGCCCAGTTGAGTACTGCGCGACGCATGGAGCGTCCGACGCGCCATACCAGCAATACCCACAACATAGTGAAAGTCAGGGCAATCCAGAAGGTTGCTGTATTGAAAACGGGTTCAAAACCGGGTTGATAGTCCTTCAGCCAACGCGTGATTTTGGCATGATTATCCTGTAATAACCCAGCCCAGCCCCACCACATCAAGATTGCGACAAAGCCGAACGTCATGATACCGAACCAATCCAGCGCATTGGCAGCGCCCCGACGTAGAGTGGGAAGAGCCGCATTGGCAAGTAATGCCAGCGGCAACAGAATCGGCAACGCGAACACTTCCTTGATATTGGGTACGATGCTCAAGGTAAGCAGCATCACAAAAAAATTGACTAGCAGCAGTTGAACCTCCGGTTCACGCAGTATTTTTTTTCGTGCCCCCCACACGGCCCATGCAGCCAGCGGCAAGGCAGGCCAAGCGAACCAAGGCAATATTTTTATGTAATATAACGCCTCTGCATAATTGCCACCTTGAATATAGTTGAGCCAATGGTCAATGTTAAGTGTCCAAAACCATTCCATAAATAGCTCTGGCGAACGTAGGTATAGCAAGTAGGGCCAAATGGTTAACCAAGGTAACGCAAATAATAGTGAAATGATCAAACTGAAAAAGAATGAGCGTGTGCGCCATGTGTGGAATAGCAGTAATGCAACACTGATAAGTATGAACAGCGAGGGGGTGATAAAACCCTTGGACATAAAACCTATGCCGACGCCATTACCCATGAACAACCCTGCCAATAAAGGATGGCGTAAGGTTAAAGTGTAACCGTATAGCATCATGGCGCAGCCGGTAAGCAAGGCAAGATCGGTGATAAGCTCGTGTGAGCGCACCAACATGCCCAGACAGCCAATCAGGATGATTGTTGCAGTCCAACCCCGATCTTTTCCAAAGAGCTCGCGCCCGGACAGTCCGATGAATAATAGTGTGAGGGCGGTATAAAAACCGCTGGCCAAGCGTGCGCCATCATGTAGTGCCAGTAGCGGGGAGCAAAGCTTGGCGAAAAATGCTGCAGTCAGGTAGAACAGTGGCGGGTTGTCCATGCGGGGTTCACCGGCCAAAGTGGGAATGAGCCAATCACCGCTTTGGAGGATATGGTAGACCAACCCAAAGCTGTAGGCATCGTCTGATTGCCAAGGGTCATGCCCGACCAATCCGGTGCCTAACCACACTGCGCACAGTAGTGCCAGTAACCAAGCTTTAGCCGTTGTGATAGGGTGTTCTCGCGTTGAAGGATAGGAAAACATGAGCGTGTGCACTTATTCCAATACCTGAATATATTGTGCGGGTATGAGATT
>JBIIMQ010000056.1:0-11498 GCA_044337935.1 Candidatus Nitrotoga sp. | reverse complement strand
ATCATGTCGGCTTTCGTGTCGGCAAGCAGTACGTTTCATTGTTTCTGATTGTAAGCGGCATTCTTTCGATTCTTGTCACCATGCTTGTGGCGATGTGGTTCGGGCAAGTGTTGGAACACAAGGTAATGGCCGCAAAAAACCTGGATATGAATTTGCGTGTCGTGCTGTCCAAGTTGATCCGGGCCTCTCTCGTTGTGCTGGGTGTTTTGGTCGCGTTACCGTTGGCGGGTATCGATATTACTGTACTTTCTGTATTCGGCGGAGCCTTGGGTGTCGGTATAGGTTTTGGTTTGCAGAAAATTGCCAGCAATTATGTGAGCGGGTTCATTATCTTGCTGGATCGATCCATTCATCCGGGCGATATTCTGACGGTGGATGGCCGTTTTGGTAAGGTTTCACAGTTAACTACCCGCTATCTGGTGCTGCAAAACAATGACGGCACGGAGGCAATTATTCCAAACGAAATTCTGATGACATCTACGGTAATTAACCATTCGTATACCAACCGCCAGTTACGTATGGGTATTTCTGTGCAAATCAGTTATCAAAGTGATTTGGAACGCGCCATGGAAATCATGAGACAAGTGGCAGAAAACCAAACCAGAGTGCTGGCCGATCCGGAACCGATAGTCTATCTCAAGTCTTTTGGCGACAACGGGATTGAATTGGAAATAGGGGTGTGGATTGTTGATCCGGAAGAGGGACAGTTGAATCTGCGTTCCGATATTAATATAGAAATTTGGCGTAGATTTAAAGAGTCAGGTATAGAAATTCCCTATCCGCAGCGTGACATCCGTATTATTAGCGGGCAACACACCGTCTGAGACGAGATTAATGCGAACGGACTTATTCGGCGTAGCTCTGAGTAAAATTCGTTTTTAGTAAAAATAACTGGGTGTGTTCATAAAGAGTATTCTTTTAATAGTTGTGCAAAGAATGGGGTGCCATCTTGAGGAATGATTCGGCCATGGGTTCGAATGCAGCAAACACGACCGGTTTGCTCCGTTCTGTTATCGCCGAAGCCCATGCGAAATCGCCGCACCTGTTACATGTTTTGCATGTATTGCAACAGCAGTTTTTGCATATCTCCGATGAAGCGATTCGCGAAGTCGCCGCACACCTCGGTCTCCCTTTTAGTCAGGTAGATGCGGTGGTCGAGTTTTATTCTTTTTTTCACAAAACCCCGCGCGGACGATACGACATCCTATTCAGTAATTGCACCAGTTGCGGCTATATGGCTGGAGGCGTGGATTTGATGGCGATGCTTGGCCGACGGCTGGGCATTGTTGATGATGATACACGTGACGACGGATTGGTCAGCGTGGGTCAGACTTCCTGCACCGGCATGTGTGACCATGGTGCGGCATTATTGGTGAATGGCATCCCCGTCATCGGGCTGGATGCCGCCCGGATAGACCGTATGGCCACGTTGATAGAGACGGAAATGCCGCTGGAAAATTGGCCAGCCGAATGGTTTCGGGTTGATGACAATATTCGTATCAGCGGATTGTTGCTCGGGGATGAATTGTCAGCGGGTATGGGGCTTCACAAGATGTTCGCGCTGGGCGCGACCGGCACGTTGAACGAAATAATTCAATCGGGGTTGCGTGGCCGGGGCGGGGCGGGATTCAGTACCGGCATGAAGTGGCAATTTTGCCGCGAAGCGTCGGAGGACGCACACTATGTGATATGCAATGCCGATGAAGGCGAGCCCGGTACATTCAAAGACCGCGTGTTATTGCATCGTTATGCAGATACTTTGTTCGATGGCATGACTGTGTGCGCTTTTGCGGTCGGGGCAAAACAGGGTTATGTATATCTGCGCGGCGAGTACCGATATCTGTTGCCGCCGCTGCAATCCGTATTGGCACGACGCCGAGAATTGGGACTGTTGGGTGACAGCATTCTCGGTCAGCTCGGATTCAGTTTCGATATCGACATTGTGGTGGGCGCAGGCGCCTATATATGCGGCGAGGAATCGGCGCTGATCGAGTCTCTGGAAGGAAAACGTGGTATTCCGCGGGTTCGTCCACCATTTCCGGTGACCCACGGCTATCGTGGCCAACCTACCGTCGTCAATAATGTTGAGACCTTTATCGCGGCTGCCCATATTGTGTTGCGCGGCAGCGATTGGTTCAGGACGGCGGGCACCAATAAATCGGCGGGCAGCAAGATTTTGAGCGTCAGTGGTGACTGTGCCGCACCGGGAATTTATGAATATCCGTTTGGTGTCACTATCCGGCAGGTGCTGGATGATTGCGGAGCTAAAGATGCCCGGGCGGTACAAGTTGGCGGGCCTTCCGGAACGTTGATTAACCGTGATGAATTTGATCGCAGCATTGGTTTTGATGATTTACCCACGGGTGGTTCACTAATGGTTTTTAGTCAGGCTCGAGATCTGCTGGCAGTAATAACTAATTTTTCCCATTTCTTTGCCCATGAAAGTTGCGGCTTTTGTACCCCGTGTCGGGTCGGCACTGTGTTGCTAAAGAACGGGTTGGATAAAATCGTCAGTGGACGCGGCACGCAATATGACCTGGATGTAGTGCAGCGCCTTGCCGGGCTGGTTAAATGCCGCTCACATTGCGGTCTGGGGCAGACCGCAGCCAACCCCATTCTGGATGGTTTGCAGCGTTTTCCGCAGGATTTTAAACAACGCCTGGTACAGCGTGATTTTGAACCGCATTTTGATCTGGATGCGGCACTCGAGGAAGCGCGCCAGATCAGTCAGCGCGATGATGCGGCGGCTCACATTGAATGAGAATGGCAATATGGGCGCGGATACAAATCAAAATACCATCACGATAGACGGGCAGGAAATTCCGTTCCAGTCTGGGCAGACCATCATTGATGCTGCGCTGGCAGCCGGTGTTTACATCCCTCATCTGTGCCACCGGCAGGGGCTTACGCCGCATGGCAGTTGCAAGCTTTGTGTGGTCGATGCCAACGGTAGAAGTGCTACGGCCTGCACCATGCCCGCCGTGGCCGGTCAGCGGATCAGCAACAACACGCCGGAACTGAACGAAGCCCGCAAGACCATTACGCAAATGTTGTTCATCGAAGGTAACCATATTTGCCCGTCCTGCGAAAAGTGTGGCAACTGCACGTTACAGGCAATGGCCTATCATCTGGGCATGCTGGACGGGCATTTCCCGCAGTTTTTTCAGCGTCGTGAAGTGGATGCATCGCACCCGACCATCATGCTGGATCGCGACCGCTGCATACTATGCGAGCTGTGCGTGCGCGCCAGCCGCGAAGTGGACGGCAAGAACGTGTTCGCGATTGCAGGGCGCGGAATCAATGCGCATCTGATTGTGAACTCAGCACGCGGCAAGCTGGTGGATAGCGATCTTGAAACCAGTGACATGGCGGCACACATTTGCCCGGTGGGGGCGATCCTGATCAAAGAACATGGTTATGAAGTGCCGATAGGACAGCGTACTTTTGACCTGCACCCAGTCAGCGAGATGGGTTTGGAAAAACCCATCCCGACCAAAGCGAGGCAACCCGATGAGTAAAATAAGAATTGCCACCACCTCGTTGGCGGGATGTTTCGGTTGTCATATGTCTTTCCTCGATATGGATGAACGGTTGGTCGCCTTGCTGGAAAATGTTGAGTTCAATCGCTCGCCGTTTACCGACATCAAGCATTGCGGCCAGTGCGATATCGGCCTGATTGAAGGCGGGGTATGTAACGCGGAAAATGTGCATGTGCTGCGCGAATTTCGTGATAACTGCAAGATACTCATCGCAGTTGGAGCTTGTGCCATTAATGGCGGCGTGCCCGCAATGCGCAACCATTTTAGCTTGCGCGAATGTCTGGAAGAGGTATATGTAAATGGAACAGGCGTGGAAAACCCGCAGATTCCGAATGATGTGGAGCTACCGCTGTTGCTCGACAAAGTGCATCCCATACACGATGTAGTGCGTGTTGATTACTACCTGCCGGGCTGTCCGCCGTCGGCCGATGCGTTTCTTAAAATACTGGGTGATTTGCTAGCAGGTAAAGAATCTTCACTCCCTCATAATCTCTTGCACTACGATTAACGGTAATCGAATATGGAACAGGACGCCGAACCTCAATCCGACATTGGCAGCCCGCCCAATCTCAGGCGCGTTGCCATTGACCCGGTTTCCCGAGTTGAAGGGCATGGCAAAATTACGTTATTGCTCGACGCGGACAATCATATTCATGAGGCGCGTTTTCATATCGTCGAGTTTCGTGGTTTCGAGAAATTCATTCAGGGTCGTCCTTACTGGGAAGTGCCATTTATCGTTCAACGGTTGTGCGGAATTTGCCCGGTTAGCCATCAACTGGCGGCGGCCAAGGCGGTGGATCAGTTGGCCGGCGTGGAGCGACTTACGCCCACGGCTGAAAAGTTGCGTCGTCTGCTGCATTTCGGTCAGACGTTGCAATCTCATGCACTGCACTTTTTTCATTTATCTTCCCCTGACTTGTTGTTTGGCTTCGGCAGCGATCCGGTGCAACGCAACATCGTCGGCGTGCTGGAAAAATATCCCGATCTTGCGCTGAAAGGTGTGAAACTGCGCAAGTACGGGCAACAGATTATCGCGGCGATCAGCGGCAAGCGAATTCATGGCGCCGCTACTGTGCCGGGCGGCATGAATAAACCACTCGCCGTTGCCGAGCGTGATGCCTTGCTGGTCGATATCAAAAACATACTGGATTGGAGTCAGGAAGCGCTGGCACTGAACGAGCAGATTCATACCACGCATCCCGAGCATTACCGCTTTGCCACGATTCGCAGCAACTTTTTAAGCGTGGTCGGTGGAGGGGGAGAGCTGGAGTTGTATCACGGCGGATTACGTGCGCGGTCGGCGACGGGTGAAATGATTTTTGACCAGTTTGACTATCGCGGATTTCAGGACATCCTGCGCGAAGAGTTGCGGCCATGGAGCTATATGAAGTTTCCGTATTTGGTTGAGTTGGGCAGAGAGCATGGTTGGTATCGTGTCGGCCCACTGGCGCGCGTAAATAATTGCGATTCCATTTCAACGCCTTTGGCGGAAGCAGCGCGCAAGCACTTCAGGGAATTTGGCCGGGGTGGTTTCGTGCAGGATACGCTGGCCTATCACTGGGCGCGTATGATCGAAATTTTGCATTGTGCCGAATCGATAGAGGCGTTGCTGCATGATCCGGATATCACCGGCACCGATTTGGTTGCAGATTTGGGCGAAAAGTGTAGTGTCGGGGTGGGTGTAATCGAGGCGCCGCGCGGAACATTGTTCCATCATTTTCAGATCGATGAGCAGGGGCTGATTGTCAAAGCCAATCTGATTGTCTCGACCACCAGCAACAATCAGGCGATGAACGAATCGGTGCGCTCGGTCGCCAATGAATACCTGGAAGGCCGTGAGATCACCGAAGGTTTGCTGAATCATCTGGAAGTCGCGGTGCGCGCCTACGATCCCTGCCTGTCCTGCGCCACTCATGCCTTGGGCAAGATGCCATTGCAGGTGGAGTTGCTCGATGCCGACGGTACGTTGCTTGATCGGCAGACCAAGGGTAGTAATGGCCTGATCGAACGAACGGTCTGAGCGACATGGCAAAACTGTTGCTGTTCGGATACGGTAATCCCGGGCGTGGAGACGATGCTCTCGGTCCGGAGTTGATCGACCGCATTGCGCAATTGCATCTCGTCGGTGTCGAGTGCCAGAATGACATGCAATTGCAAGTCGAGCACGTCACGGATCTATCTGTTTGTGACCGGGTGTTGTTTATTGATGCCGATATGTCCTGCGCGGAGCCTTGCGATTTTTCCGAAATTTTAGCCGAAAAAGATGGTAGCTATACCAGCCATGCGATGAGCCCGGCAGCTTTGATATTTGCCTATCGACAGGTGTTTGGAAAGAATGCGCCATCGGCTTTTCTGTTGCGTATACGCGGCTATAATTTTGCGTTGGGCGACCCATTATCCGGGCAGGCTGCAGCCAATCTGGATGCGGCAACAAGGCTGGTTCGTGAGCTGTGCGGGGATACAAGCTTACAACGTTGGCGGCATTTGGCGAACAAAGGAGATTCAGTTGCGTGAACCAATCATGGAAGCGGATCATATAAATCATGCATGAAATGTCGCTGGCTGAAAGCGTGCTGCAAATCATTGAGGATGCTGCAAGCAAGCAAGGATATACGCGGGTTAAGACGGTTTGGCTGGAGATCGGTCAACTGGCCTGTGTGGAACAGGAGTCGCTGCGTTTTTGCTTTGATGAGGTGATGCGCGATAGCATTGCCCATCAGGCAAGGTTGGAAATCACCGAAATCGCAGGGCAGGGACGGTGTGCGAAATGTTCGATTGAAATGCCGATTTCAGCATTGTATGAAGCGTGCCCGAATTGCGGGAGTTATGAGATTCATGTAACCGGTGGCGACGAAATGCGGGTCAGAGAACTTGAAGTTGAATAGCAGGATTTACGTGCAGGGCTTGTAGGGGGGATTGATATGTGTACGACATGCGGATGCGGAATCGGCCAGACGCTCATTGCAGGGCATGCACTGAAGCAGCCGCGCAAATCGGGTGAAGTGATGCGCTATCGAGTGCACGGGGAGGATGGAGCGCATGTGCATTCTCACACGCATTCACACGTTCACCCGCATGGTGTATTGGATGGTGCGCAGAATGCTGTGCAAAATGGCGTGCTGGATTTTGGCGCAGGTGCGGCAGGCACACATGCGCCGGGCATCAGCCAATCCAGAATGGTCAAGATCGAGCGCGATATTCTTGCCAAAAATAATGATTACGCCGCCGGGAACCGTGACACCTTTTCGGCGCGCGGCATTTTTGCGCTTAATCTGGTTTCCAGTCCCGGTTCGGGCAAGACTACCTTACTGGTAAAAACCATCGCCGTCCTGCATGGCAGGCTGCCAATTGCGGTGATCGAAGGCGACCAGCAAACCGATAATGATGCAGCGCGTATTCGTGCTGCCGGAGCGCCGGCCGTGCAAATCAACACCGGCAAGGGTTGCCATCTGGATGCGCAAATGGTCGGTCAGGCCATGCAACAACTGCACTTGCAGGACGATAGCCTGCTGCTGATAGAGAATGTCGGTAATCTGGTTTGTCCGGCCGGTTTTGATCTGGGCGAGGCGCACAAGGTCGTGATTCTTTCGGTGACTGAAGGCGAAGACAAGCCGCTTAAATATCCCGATATGTTCCGCGCTGCTGATTTGATGTTGCTGAACAAATGCGATTTGTTGCCGTATTTGGAATTTGATGCCGAGCTTGCCGTGGATTATGCACGCCGTATTAATCCCAAATTGAAGGTGATCCGCATTTCTGCCAGCAGTGGCGAGGGAATGGTGGAATGGCTGGATTGGATCGCAATGGGATGTCGCAATGCAGTTGACGTTAAACAACGCACCGCAGAACCGAAAGTCCTGCTTGAATAAACCAATCATCCTGCCTGTTTCCGGCCCGTCGGTATTAGCCTGCGGTGCGTGGCTGAAAAATACCATATGCGTTACTCGCGGTAATGAAGCTTATGTTTCGCAGCCTATCGGCGATCTGGATAGTGCCGAGGCAAGATTGATGTTGGAGCAAAGCGTAACGGATTTGTGCGCGAGTCTTGATGTGCAACCTGAAGTCGTAGCACACGATCTGCACCCCGATTTTTACAGTACACAGTTTGCGCAATCTTACGCCGCGCAGCGCGGATTACCGGTCGTGGCGGTGCAACATCATCATGCGCATATCGCTGCCATTTGTGCCGAACATGGTGTCATCCAGCCCGTGCTGGGATTGGCGCTGGATGGTGTGGGGCTTGGCACGGATGGCACACCGTGGGGTGGCGAATTGTTACGCGTGGAGGGAGCAAATTTCCAACGCCTGGGGTATTTAGCCCCACTCGTTATGCCGGGTGGCGACCGTGCCGCACGCGAACCATGGCGCATGGCGGCGGCGGTGTTGTTTCAATTGGGACGGAGCGACGAAATTGGTCGGCGTTTCCCAAATCAGCCGGGGGCGAAGACGGTGGCAAGCATGCTGCACCGTGGCCTGAATTGCCCGGCCACCTCCAGCATGGGCAGATTGTTTGATGCCGTTGCAGGATTGCTGGGCGTGAGCGAGGTTCAAACCTTTGAAGCCCAAGCCGCGATACTGTTGCAGAATTTGGCGCATCGTTATGGCCAGATCGCACCGATGGCCGAAGGCTACCGGATTACTGATAAGCGTGTGCTGGATTTTTCGTCGTTACTCGCCATGCTGAGCGATTGCCGCGATGTATCGTACGGCGCGGCGCTGTTTCATTCCACGCTGGCCGCAGGGTTAGCTGAATGGGTGGAGCGTGCCGCAGGGGAGCATAACATTGGTTATATCGCGCTGGGCGGCGGCTGCTTCCATAACGACATTTTGTTGTGCGTGTTGTCTGACAGGCTTATCCAGCAAGGGCTGCAAGTGTTAACTACGCAGCAGATGCAACCCAATGACAGTGCAATTTCATTGGGTCAGGCGTGGGTCGCATTGCAAATTTTCAAGAGAGAAAGTTGAAAGACAAAGGTTGGCTAAAGTGAGATAAGCCCTTTGAATGTTAATACATTTTTTGTGTTGCTAGGTTCTGTTAGAGTTCTTCGCCAGGTTGAATAAAAGACCCTTGCTTGCGGCAAGGGTCTTTTAATCTTATCTATCTTAATCCATAGCGTTAAATTGCCTTTGGAGCAGACAGTCATAGGTGGTTGTTGTAATGATGGGGTTTCCGTTAGCGTCGGTACCTGTGGTGTTAACAGGCTTTGGTTTGAAGGGGTTGCTGTCGTTTAGTTCGTCCACATACTGAGTGATGTTTCCTGTTTCTCGCTTCAAGAAATCTTCCACTGCCCGCGAGAATTGCGGGTGTGCCAGCCAATGTGCCGACCAGGTTGTGACTGGCAGAAATCCTCTGGCGAGTTTATGTTCTCCCTGGGCGCCACCTTCAAATGTGGTGATTTTATGTTCGATACAAAATTCAATTGCCTGGTAATAGCAGGTTTCAAAATGCAAGCCGGGGTGATATTCCAGCGTACCCCATGAGCGTCCGTAAAGTACGTTGCTGTTGAATAAATTAAACGCGCTGGCAATCTGTTTTCCGCCGTGCGATGCGATGATCAGCAGAATATTTTCCGGCATGGCCGCGCCGATGCGGTTAAAGAAATCCGAATTTAATGACGGCGGAGAGTTGTATTGATGATGGGTGCGGGTATAGCAGCGGTAGAAAAAATCCCACTGTGCCACAGAAATATCATGTCCGCAGATACGCTCAAAGCTGATGCCGGCTTCGGTTACCTTGCGCCGTTCCTGTTTTATTTTTTTGCGTTTGTCCTGGCGTAGGCTGGAAAGATAGGCATTGAAATCGGCATACCCGGGATTTTGCCAGTGGAATTGCACGCCACGGCGCAACATCATCCCTTGTTGTTGCATTTCCTGAGCCTGATTTTCGTTCGGAAACAGGCAGTGGAAGGAGGATACGCCGGATTCTTGCGCCATTTTCAGGGCAGATTGAATGAGCTGTACGCGTATTTCCGGCGTTGCTGCCAGCAGTCTTGTTCCGGTAATGGGCGTAAAAGGCACGGCACATAATAGTTTGGGGTAATAGTTCAGGCCATGCTGTTGATACGCATCGGCCCATGCCCAATCAAAAACAAATTCGCCGAAGGAATGGTATTTGAGATAAATCGGCATGGCACCAGCAAGCTGATCATCGTGCCAGATCGTTATAAATTGCACCTTCCAGCCGGTTCGGGGGGTGGTGCAGCCGCTTTCCTGTAGGGCCCGCAGGAATGCATGGGAAAGAAAGGGATTATTCCCCGCGAGAGCATTCCATTGTGTCTCGGGAATATCCGCTATCGATTCAAATATTTTTGTGCTCATGGAACTTTGAGGGTGATGGGAGCGCGTTGCCACACCAGGATTCGGTTGTTGCTTGGCATGCTTACATCTTTTAGTAAAAAAAGACCGTGCGTTTCGGCGAGCTGATTGATGTCTTCGAAATTTCGCACGCCGCTGTTTGAGTCGCGTGATTTAAGCCACACATCAAAATGCGCATTGCTCTCAGAGGTGAATTTTCCACCGTAGTTAAACGGGCCATACAGGCATAACATGCCGCCCGCACTTAAAACACGTGCTATGCCCGCAAACATTTTTTCTACCTCCGGCCATGAAATAATATGCACCGTGTTGGCACTGAATACGGTATCCATATTTTCGACAGGCCATTGGTCATCATTTACATCAATGGCGATGGGCGGAAGTACATTGGGTAGTTTTGCTTCGTTGAGCCAGGCCAGAATGCCCGCGTGGTTCTGGGGTAATTCGCTGGTTTGCCACGATAGGTGCGGAAGCCCGCGCCCGAAATAAATTGCATGCTGGCCGGTTCCGCTGGCTATTTCCAGTACATTCCGCTGATCAACAAATATTTCTCGCAGAATTTCAAGTATGGGTGCCTGGTTCTTTGCGCACGATTCCGAGTAGGGTTTCATAGGATGGTAAGCAGTAATGATGATGATAAATTCGGGTGGTGCAAGCTTGATTTTGCGGTTGGGTTAAATGCGTTGATTTGGAAATTGTGTCACGCGAGTTATTTTGCCGCTGGCGCGGATTCGGATTCCCGCGACATTGCAATTAATTCGCGGCGCGCCTGTTGCGCATCGGGCACCATTTCCGGGAAATCAAAGCGCAATATTTTTTCATCCGCGCGAACATCAAAACCATCGCAATCGATACCCAACATTTCTACATGCGCCGCATCTGTATTTTGAAAGTGTCGGCAATAGCGGTGCATGGTGTCGCGATGATCCGCATTCATGTGCGAAATGACGTCATTTTCCTGCTCGATTAACGGATAGGATGGCATTAAATAGTTTTCCGCCTTGATCCAGTGAATTTTCCCGAAGCCACCGATATAACGCAATGACAGCGGCACGATGCGGTAAAACGAAAAATCATGCATGTCCAGGTAGCTTTGCGCTTCAGGAAAATAGCGTATGTAGCGCGTGCCGATTGTTTCTTTATCGGTAACGAGTTGTGCCGTGCCCACCACAGTAATGCGTCCTTGTGCCTGAATGTCAGGGGTTTCCTGGTTGTGTGTTATCAGGCTTACCCGTGGGTCTTGCTGAATATTTTTGGTGTGCTCGGCCAGGGTGCTGATTAGAATAAGCAGGCTGCCATTATGGTCAACCAGATAGGGCGTAATAGAGCCGAACGGATGGCCATCAAATTTTTTGGATAGCGTGCATAACGCGCCGTAGCGATGGGCGCGTAACATTTGGCGGGCTTCGCGCGCAAGTGCGTGGTTCATGGGCTATTCCGAAATTTCTATGTTTTATTCCCTGTTTTCAGGGAATCTGAATTTTGGATACTTGTGTGCTGGATTTTAAGCGGCCAACTTTAATGCGGTTTGCGCGAGCCGCTTGCCGAGTGCAATGCATAGTTTTTTTTCGGCTTCGCTGACGGGTTGGTCGTTGGCCATTCCCGCAAAATGACTGGCACCATAAGGTGTTCCGCCCTGTTGTG
>JBIIMQ010000169.1:0-3415 GCA_044337935.1 Candidatus Nitrotoga sp. | reverse complement strand
AAGCCGCTGCCGATAATCAGCACACTTTCGTCACGCAACGGCTGAAGCGCCTGACCAACGCGAATATGTTCCTGCGGGTCATAATCAGATTTAAGCGATAACATCACAATCGGCACATCTGCGTTCGGGTACATTAGTGCAAGCGGAACAAATGTCCCATGATCAAAACCACGGCCGGAGTCTTCCTTTACCGAAATGCCGGCATTCGATAGTAAAGCTTTCACTTTTAAAGCGATCTCGGGTGAACCCGGCGCAGGGTACCGTAAGTGATAAGTGTGCTCGGGGAATCCGGAGTAGTCGTAGACCATGGGTGGATGCTCGGCAGTTGACACAGTAAATTCGTCCTTTTCCCAGTGGCCGGTAATCACCAACACTGCTTTCGGCTTTGTCGGCAGACGATCTGGAAGCGCCTTGAACTCGCGTTCTGTTCTGGCAAACTGCTGTCTCATGCCTTCGACATAGGGCCATGGCCCACCGCCATGCGATAGAAAATAAACGGGCATCCTGATCATGAATATCTCCGCCACAGTTAAAAATTACGTATTTCTCGAGCAAGGTCACAAGCCAAGACCTATACAGGCGGAATGCTTGAGATATAGCCTTGCCTATTGTTTTTTAGCAGCCTGTTCAGCCAGATATAGCCACGTTTCTACGACAGTATCCGGGTTCAGCGAAACGGCCTCAATACCTTGCCCTACCAGCCACTGCGCCAAGTCAGGATGATCGGACGGGCCTTGCCCACAGATGCCGATGTATTTATTGGCTTTGCGGCAAGCCTGAACCGCCATGCTGAGCAACGCTTTTACTGCCGGATTGCGCTCATCGAATGCGCCCGCTATCACCCCCGAGTCACGGTCTATGCCGAGAGTAAGCTGGGTCAGGTCATTTGACCCAATAGAAAAACCGTCGAAATATTCCAAAAACTGTTCGGCCAGCAAAGCGTTGGAAGGAATCTCGCACATCATGATCACACGCAAGCCGTTTTCGCCCCGCCGCAAGCCATTTTTAGCCAGTTCTTTTATCACCATATCGGCTTCGTTCAGCGTGCGTACGAAAGGAATCATCACCTCAATATTGGTCAACCCGATTTCCTCGCGCACCCGACGTATAGCGCGGCACTCCAGCGCGAAACAATCACGGAAACTGTCCACGACGTAACGCGAAGCGCCACGTAAACCGATCATCGGATTCTCTTCATTCGGCTCGTATTGAGAACCCCCGAGCAAGCTGGAATATTCGTTGGACTTGAAATCTGAAAAGCGAACGATCACCGGTTTAGGTGCAAAGGCCGCACCCAGCATGGCGATGCCTTCGACCAACTTCTCAACATAAAAATCTACCGGCGTGGCATAACCTGCGGTTTTTTCCTCCACCTGCGCTTTTAACTCCGCCGATAAATTTGGATAATCAAGCACCGCCTTGGGATGTACGCCTATCATCCGTGCGATGATAAATTCCAGCCGCGCCAACCCCACACCGGCATTGGGCAAACGGCTGGACTCAAACGCCAATTCCGGATTGGCCACGTTCAGACTGATCTTAATTGGCGGAGTCGGCATTTTATCCAGCGCCAAATCCACCACCTCGATGTCGAGCTTGCCCTGATACACCTTGCCCATATCACCCTCGGCACAAGAAACTGTCACGGCATCGCCCTGTTCAAGAATTTGAGTTGCATCGCCGCATCCCACTACCGCCGGAATGCCCAGTTCGCGCGCCACAATGGCCGCATGACAAGTGCGCCCGCCCCGGTTGGTGACAATCGCAGACGCGCGCTTCATTACCGGCTCCCAGTCAGGGTCGGTCATATCCGTCACTAGCACATCGCCTGCCTGCACTTGATCCATCTTGCCGGCATCCGCTACCAAGCATACCGGGCCACTGCCTATACGTTGCCCAACAGCCCGTCCACTAACCAATATTTTGGATTGTTGCTTTAATTGATAGCGCCTCAGCTTGCCCTGCGTTTCATGCGACTGCACCGTTTCCGGCCGTGCCTGCAATATATAAAGTTTGCCATCCAGCCCGTCCTTGCCCCACTCAATATCCATCGCGCGGCCATAATGCTGCTCAATAATCAGCCCATAACGCGCCAGCTCTTCCACCTCGGCATCGGTAATGGAAAAGCGCCGCCTCTCAGCCGGTGGCACATCGACCGTGAGGACTGAACGCCCTGTTTCGCTACCCGCACCGAAGATCATTTTTATCGCTTTGCCGCCAAGATTACGGCTGATCACCGCAGCCTTTCCTTGCTTTAAAGCAGGCTTGTAAACATAAAATTCGTCCGGGTTGACCGAACCTTGCACGACCGTTTCGCCCAAACCGTAAGCAGAATTAATAAGCACTATCTGATCAAAACCGGATTCGGTATCCAGCGTAAACATCACACCGCTTGCGCCCAAATCACTGCGCACCATGCGCTGCACGCCTGCCGACAATGCCACATCCTGATGTTTAAATCCCTGGTGAACACGGTAGGCAATAGCACGGTCGTTATACAGCGAAGCGAACACCTGCTTAATGGCCGACAGGACATGATCCACGCCATTAATATTGAGAAAAGTTTCCTGCTGCCCGGCAAACGAAGCGTCCGGCAAATCTTCCGCCGTGGCGGAAGAACGAATGGCCCAGGAAATACCCACACCCGCTTCGGCCTGCATCTTTCCGTAAGCATCGCGAACTTCACTTTCCAAACGCGGCGGCAAAGGCGTGTCCACAATCCACTGGCGAATCCGGCTACCCGCCTCGGCCAGCGCGATTACATCGGTCACAGCAAGATCGTCAAGCACTACGCGAATGCGATTATCCAAACCGCTCTGCGCGAGAAAATCACGATAGGCTGCGGCCGTGGTAGCAAAGCCACCCGGCACACGCACCCCGAGATGGGCAAGCTGGCTGATCATTTCCCCAAGCGACGCATTCTTGCCGCCCACCCTGGTCACATCGCTCATACGCAATGCATCAAGCCACACGACATACCGTTGCTGTTCCATATTTTTCTCCACTCACAGACTGGCTACATAATAGTAGAAACGGAGGTTGAATTCTCCTTGCCAGAATACCAAGGAAATTTATTTCAAGTCAGGTTAAGGCTACGCTGAAAAAACTCCCAATATTTCTTTGAGGTTATTTGAGTAATCGTCCAACAAAACGTCCAACCACTCTGCCTGCATTAATAGCTGCTTTCGATGGCGGCCTGAATTCCGGGATAGCAGCAGCTTTCTTTGCGTTGTTCGCGCAAATAATTTTTTGAGCTTCGGGCGAATCAGCCGGAATGATTACTGTCTGATCACAAATTGGGCATATTTCATGGCGGGAACGGAAACGCCAAATTGAATAAATCATGCCGGGAATTAAAAAACAAAACCAGAGAATGATTTCAGTATCGGTACTCCCTTTGGTTACAATTTCCGTC
>JBIIMQ010000168.1:0-3417 GCA_044337935.1 Candidatus Nitrotoga sp. | reverse complement strand
CATGGGGAAATTTGCTTTATAGCGACCTTGATAATTTCCACGCAATCTATTTTCATGCGAGGCATTTACCGTATGGAAAATTGTTGAACAAAACTTCGGCCAAATTGCCCTGGTATTGTCGAAATAAATTAATTTCGACAAATCTGACACACTTAACCACTCTTTTTACACAAGCGCCGGTACATTTCTGCGGTAGCCTGCAAACCCTGTTGCAAGGTATAGGGAGGAACCCAGTTTAAATCCCGGTGGATTTTACCACTATCAACCTGTAACGACCCGAGTAACCGTTCAACCTGATCAGATTTTCCTGATAACTTCCCCAACATACGTAACCAGCCAGGCGGAAATGGCAATATATACGCCGAACATCCCATCGCAGCACCCAACTGACGCAACAAATCCGGGGTGGAAACATCCTCTCCATCACATACCAGATATGTCCGGCCTGCAGCAACTGGATGGGTCGCGCAAACAATCAAGGCATCCGCCAAATTCTTCACATAAATCAAGCTGCGACGGTTAGTTATAGAAGCCAATGGCAACGGGATATGCTTGGCGATCGCCGCCAGCATTTGTGCAAAATTTCCTTTTACTCCGGGTCCATAAACCAATGGCGGACGCACAACAACAATTTCCAGCCCAGTTTCCCGGGCAATGCGCCACAACGCTTGTTCCGCTTGCCATTTCGAAACACCATAAAAATCTTGCGGATCGGGGTCATCCAACTCGGTAAATGGCACAGTCGTATTGGTATGCTCGCCATTTACTTTAATCGAACTAACGTAAACGAGCCGCTTCACCCCAATGTCAGCGGCCTGCCGGGCAAGATTTAAAGTGCCATGCATGTTTACCCGAAGAAACTCTGCCAATGGATCAACTGCGGTCTCGCGCATCACATGCACTCGTGCAGCGAGATGAATCACCACATCCACATCACATAATGCATCGGCCCAATTCGTCTCACCATCAATTGCACCGACAATTATGGCTTCGGGGTCATCAATCGATGACTTTCTTGAACGCACCGCCGCACGCACCCACTGCCCGCGTTGACGCAATTCGGCACAAAGCACTTTGCCCACAAAGCCGTCCGCCCCTGAAATCATGAATTTCATATTAATGACCCATGATTAAACTTGACTAAATTGGGGAAGCGACCATTATTCTGTTGCACATTACCATTTGATTTTTTTATGAAACTTAATCCGTAAAGCTACGACCAATACGGCGGGACGAACTTTCCGGCACAGAACACAATTACCCGCCAATCAAAATTATCATTACCTCACTAACGGCCGATGGAAAAATATTCCAATCCATGCGCACTGACTGTAGCCAACTCATATAAGTTACGGCCATCAAAGATTAATGGAGTTTTCAGTTGTGCTTTAATTCTTGCAAAGTCCGGATTACGGAACTCTTTCCATTCAGTAACAATCACCAGTGCATCAGCTTCTTTACAAGCTAAAAATTGATTCTCTGCATATGAAATCATGGGATTACTACCGAAAATGCGCCTCGCTTCAGACATGGCGACCGGATCATAAGCAGTCACAGTAGCACCTGCTTCCAACAAATCTGAAATCAGCTTGCGGCTCGGGGCATCGCGCATATCATCGGTATTAGGCTTAAATGCAAGTCCCCAAATAGCAAAGTTTTTCCCGGTGAGGTCAGTACCCAATCTGGCTTTTATTTTTTTTGTAAGAACTTCTTTTTGTGCATAATTAGCGGCCTCAACGGCATTGAGTACTTTCAGGGTAATGCCGGCATCATCATTGGCAGTTTTAATAAGCGCTTTTACATCTTTCGGGAAACAAGACCCGCCATAGCCACAACCCGAGTAAAGGAAATAGTAGCCAATACGGCTATCGGAACCAATACCCAACCTTACCATTTCAATATTAGCACCCAGTTTTTCTGCAACGTTGGCCAACTCATTCATAAAGCTAATGCGTGTGGCCAGCATGGCATTGGCAGCATATTTGGTCAATTCGGCACTTTTAACATCCATGGCGAGAATACGATCATGGTTGCGGTTAAATGGAGCATATAACTCCCGCATTTGTTGAAGGGCATCTGCGTCACTTCCGCCAATAACGATACGATCCGGACGCATGAAATCTTCAATTGCCGCGCCTTCCTTAAGGAACTCCGGATTGGAGACAACGCTGTACTTAAGGTCAATATTACGCTTGCGTAACTCATCAGCAATGACTTCACCAACCTTGTTGGCGGTACCGACAGGAACCGTACTTTTGTCGACGAGTATTTTATCTTCAGTCATTCGGCTGCCAATATTTCTAGCAGCTGTCAAAACATATTGCAGATCTGCCGAACCATCTTCATCAGGGGGCGTACCTACAGCAATAAATTGGATGCGAGCATGAGCAACAGCACGATCTATATCTGTCGTGAAGCCAAGACGTCCCGCAGCGACGTTACGGCGCACGATGTCAATCAGGCCCGGCTCGTGAATCGGGATATCACCGTTCTCTAAAATACGTACTTTTTCCGGATCAAGATCTAGGCATAGCACATGATTACCCACCTCGGCAAGGCAAGCGCCGCTAACCAGGCCCACATAGCCGGTCCCTACCACTGTAACTTTTATGATTTATCTCCTCAATATAGTGACTGGTTCAGTTTTCTTACACTCTGTAATCGTAAAAAGCCTTCGATTACCCAAGCCATAGTGGCACCTTATTTAACTAATCCACATACAAAAACAATTTCACCGGCAACACAGCTTTAGGCCTTTGCATCAACCCAAAAACATGCAATACACATCAGCGCCCCATCTTAAACATAAATTCCCCGCCACAAAGTACGACAATAGGCGGGATATTCATCCCTAAAATTGCCGATTGCGGATTATAATTCAGGCCGTGCATCTCAAGAAATGTTTGTCGTCCACCTTCTGAAAGTCGCCATGCTCTATCCTGTTATTTTGTCCGGAGGTTCCGGCACCCGTTTGTGGCCTTTGTCTCGTGCAGCATTACCTAAACAGTTTTTGCCACTGATTTCCGAACACACATTATTTCAGGAAACATTGTTGCGCCTGGAAGATTTTCCCGGCATAGCCGCGCCATTAGTAATCTGCAACAACGAGCATCGCTTCCTCGTGGCCGAACAATTACGCGCCATCAACGTTAATCCCTTATTGCAGGTACTTGAGCCTTCAGGCCGCAATACTGCGCCGGCAGTAGCCATCGCCGCGTTTGCCGCACAAGCCAAAGATGATCAGGCTATTTTACTGGTGTTACCCGCAGATCATCTTATTCAGAATGTTTCCGGCTTTCATATGGCGATTCAATCGGCTTTTACATTGGCACAACAAGACAAATTAGTAACTTTTGGCATCTCACCCGACAAGCCTGCTACCGGATTTGGTTATATTGAACGCGGCTCCCCATTGGA